>JAIWNK010000137.1 GCA_020216845.1 Anaerolinea sp.
ACCTCATTCCAAGCCTCATCGCCCTGCGCGATCAATTGCAGCAGCAACACCAATTCGTCACACCGGTGCGCATTGGCGCCGCCGGTGGCATTGGCAGCCCAGCCGCGGCATTGGCCGCCTTCAGCCTGGGGGCCGCCTATGTTGTCACCGGTTCGATTAACCAGGCCTGCATCGAATCAGGCGCATCGGAACACACCCGCAAGCTGCTCTCGCAGGTGGAAATGACCGACGTAACCATGGCGCCCGCTGCTGATATGTTTGAAATGGGCGTCAAGGTACAGGTGCTCAAACGCGGCACCATGTTTGCCATGCGTGCCGGTCGGCTATATGAACTCTACACCCGCTACAACTCGATTGAAGAGCTCCCCGCCGAAGAGCGCGAAAAGCTGGAACGCACCATCTTCCGCCGCAACCTGGACGAGGTGTGGGAAGATACAGCGCGCTTCTTCCAGCAACGCGACCCGCGTCAAATTGAGCGCGCCCTAAAAGACCCGCACCAAAAAATGGCCCTCATCTTCCGCTGGTATTTGGGGCTGTCTTCGCGCTGGTCCAATCAGGGCGAAGTCGGGCGCGAAATGGATTACCAAATCTGGTGCGGGCCCAGCATGGGCGCCTTCAACGATTGGGTACGCGGTAGCTACCTGGAAGCCATTGAAAACCGGCGCGTGGCCGATGTGGCGCAGCAGTTAATGCGAGGAACGGCATATCTACAGCGGATCGAAATACTCAAAAGCCAGGGCATTCCACTTCCTGCATCCCTGCGTGTCTTTCCCATCCGTCCCTTGCACTAATCAGCAATCCAACGCCGCCAATGGATCTCTTGCAGCGCCGCCCCACACCAGGCGGCGCTGAAGATTTTTTGCCCTTCGCAGCGCATCCATGCCAACCAAACCTGTTCATCTTGCAAGGGGCCACGCACAGGCAAGCGCGTCCAGTCTCCACCTTCCAGTGTTGGCAACGCCAAAACCTCAACCGCGCGCGTATCCAGGCGCAAACCAGTTTGCAGGGCTTTCAACATTGCTTCTTTCACACTCCACAAACAACTCAAGGCCACATCTTTTTGTTCAGCCTCCGCAACCAAATGCTGCTCAGCCGGTGTGAAATAATCAGCTGCAAAGGCCGCACTATGAGCTTCGACGCGCTCTAAATCCACGCCCAAGTGCCCACTGCTTGCTTGCGTCCAGGCGACCAGCGCCCCACCATCTCGATGACTGATTGAAAGGCAGCCAGGCAATCGCTCCCCCGCCAACCTTACCTGCGGCACACCAACAGGAGAGTTTTCAATCGAGAGGGCGGACAATGGCAAATTCGCCATCTGTGGCAAAACGCGCCGCAACAGCTGTTTTGCTGCCCAGCGTCCTAACAGCCACTCTGCCCGCCGCCGCTCAAAGCGCAGTTGAGCGAGATGTGCCCGCTCCACATCCGAAAGGCAGTTGCTGTCGAGGCTGGCCAGGCCAGCCTCGACAAACATCCACTCAAACCAAACCGGCATGTCAATTCGCTGAAACCAGCGGTTGCAACAAACTACGCAAAGCCGGGTCAATTGCCTCCGGCAGCTCTGCTGTGCGATAATCGCACAATTCCAGGTACACCTGCCCGCCTTCATCTAGCACACGCGCATCGAAGAACAAACGGCCTTGTGCATCGTGACGAGGATACACTTCTGCATAGACAGGGGTGCCTTTTGCCGCACGCACCGGGTACAATGACAACCGACCGATCGCACTTGGCAAAGCCAAAACACCGGTTGCCCCCGCCTGCCACAATCCAGCGGTCTGCAAACACAGCTCCAGCAATAGCGGGTTGGTCAGCAAATTGGTTTCATCCGTCAGTGGCGGCAAAGCCGGGTTCAAACGCCCCAACAACCCCTCGCCACTGCGCTGCACCGCCTCCAGCACCTGAAACGCCGGCCCGTGGAAGTACAACCGATAAACTTGTTCAGACCCCAAGGTATAGTCCCCATTCCAGTGCGGCGCATGCGCCAATTGCAATGGCTCTGATGCATCCAATGCCAGATGAACCTTGCCGCTGAAATGGGTTTGCACCTCCGCCTGACCCTGCCAACGCGACTGTGTCGATTCAAGCGTCACGTAAGCCGTCAACCCTTCTGCCTCAGCGCGAATTTGCGCCTTCCAGGTGATGCGGCGCGCCTCGTTGCGATAGAACTTAAGCGGCGCCAGGAATTGGATATCTTCCAGGCCGACAACCTGCAACTGCTTCCCCGAGCTCCCCAATGCAGAGGCAATGTGTTGCGCTGCAACTGAAAAACCTTCAATTCCCATCACGCCCGGCAAAAGCGGTGTGCCATTCATGGCATGATCTTTCAAGAAAGCCTGTCCATTGGGGTCAAGCTCAGCTTCCAGCCAGATGAATTGCTCGGCATCATAATGCGTCAGCCGACTGAACATGATATGCTTAGGGTTGCCTTCTGTCAGGGCACGGTTGGCCTTCTCCAGGTCTAACCCGCCCTCCAGCTTGCGGCCCGCTTCTTCCAGCAGCCCCAACGCCCCGGCCAACACAACCTCTCCGCTTTGTACACCGTGCACCAATTCTTGATAGACCAGGGGCGCAGCCTCCTGCGGAGAAAGTAATTCCACCCCCGCGCGCTGCATCAGCTTGGGCAGCGAGCCGCGACTCGCCATGCCAACTTCGCCCCAGGCGCCCCAATCCAGCGTCACAACTTTCATGTTCGGGGCAGTGTTGCGGAAATGCAACGCCATGCGGGCCAGCAAATCATTGGCGGCGCTATAATCCGTCTGACCAGCATTGCCAAACCGCCCAGCAACCGAGCCAAACAAGACCATTGCCCGCGGCATAGAAGATGCCGCTCTGAGCGCCTTATAGAGATTGAACAGACCAGTCGCCTTGATGGCCAGGGTCGCCACAAACTCTTCCAAAGGCTTCGATTCAATCTTGCGACTGCGCTCAACACCCGCAGCATGAAGCAAGACATCCACCCGCCCTTCAGCAGCCACAATCTCCGTCACCACCTTACGGACAGACTCAGCTTGCTGCACATCGCACACGCGGTAAACAGCTCGCCCGCCCAACTGCTCAATTTCCTTCACCAAGTCCAACACAGCTGCAGCTCGTTCTAGCCCAGCCAGTGCCTGTTCGACCTGCACCGGCGTTGGCTTGCCCATCCGCTCAATCAAAGCTGTGCGCAATCCATTGCGATCGCGTCGCAGCCATTCCACATCTTCAAGATCCTCTGGCAAAGCGGTGCGCCCCAACAGGTAGAAACACCCTTGCGTACGCCGCGCCAGGTCGCGCAGAATGGGCACCGTGATGCCGCCCGAACCGCCACTGACAAGGAAGACCGGCTTGTCTCCCAAGTCAAACAGCTCTTGTGACAAGGCCTGTTCCAGGGTTGCCACACCAAAGCGCTGCTCACCGCGCCAGCCGACTTCCACTGCCCCGGCATCGTTCAGCGTCTCTTCCAACAAACGGGCAGCTATTTGCGCGTCGGGCAAATCCTCGCCAAAATCCACCACCTTGACGAAACAGCCAGGGCGCTCACGTCCCAACGCCTTGACCAGCCCCGAAACAACCCCACCCAGCGCGTCGGTCGCCCCTTCTGCCCCATAACCATGCAGCCCACCCAGGCGGGTTGCCGCAACCACAAAGCGCAGCTGCGGAAATGCACGCGACAAATGATAGAGCGGCAGCGTGCGCTGCTCCAGCGCAGCTTGCCAGGCAGCATCATCCATCTCCGCCCAATTGGGTTCAGCTTTGAGTGCCGTCAGGTCATACACACCATGCGGCGGCGTAAGGGATGGCTGCTCCAAATGGTGCCCAACCTGCTCCGGTGACAGCAACGTCACCTTGACGGAACGGGCGCGCAGGCGACGCGCCAGCGAAGCCGCCACCTTGCCCTGATCCGAGATGATCCATACCACCGTCTCGGCGTCCAACACCACATCCGTTGGCAAATACAAATCCAACCGTCCGCGCAACACCGGCACAGGCACACGCCGCCGCACAGTACGATGCGCTTGCGCTTTCTGCTCAGGGGCATGCTGTTCTTCAGCCGTCGGCTTCGGTTGCTCAGCTGCCTTCGCAAGCATTTCTTCAACAAAATCCACCACCCGCGCCAACGTGTTGTAATCCGCAAGGCGCAAATCCTCGCGACGCGGAATACCATAATAGGTGCGCACTTCAGCAAACATCTCCGCCTGCTTGACAGTATCAATGCCCAGGTCGGCTTCCAGATCCAGCCCCATATCCAACATCTCTGGCGGATAACCGGTTTTTTGGCTGACCACCGCCAACACCTTCTGGCAAATCGCATCCCGGTCCACCGCACCCTGAGCAGCTACGGGCGAGGCAGCTTCTTGCACCGTCGCAGCTGCAGTAGGTTCTTCCACGGCCACAGCAGCCATCGCAAACGCCGCAGGCGCTTGTGCCGCCACAACCGGGGTGGGCTCTTGCACCGTCACAGCCGGAACAAACGTTTCGGCAACAGCTTCCGCCGGCTGATCCACCTGAGCAAGGTTGCCAAGTCCATCCTGAACGAACGCCATCACCTTGCGCAATGTGTTGTAATCGGCAAGGCGCAAGTCTTCACGGCGAGGGATATTGTAGTGCTGCCGAATGGTTGCGAACAACTCAGCTTGTTTGACCGTATCAATGCCCAAATCCGCTTCCAAATCCAAATCCGGGTCAAGCATATCCGCCGCATAGCCGGTCTTTTCACTGACCTGTGCCAGCACAAACTGACGGATTTCCTCGAATGTTGCACTTGTTGAAGTCGTTTGTTCAACGCTTGCAGCAGGGGCAACCTGCTCAGGCTCATCCTGAGGAACAGGGGCAAACCAACATGGCCCTTGCCCGAACTGCCAGGTACTGCGCGCCGGCGTTCGAACCGGCGGGCCATCATGGCGCACGCGCAAGGTATGCTGCACTACCTCCAGGGTTGCCTGCTCATAGCCAGACACATCCGCCAGCCAGCGTTGATACACCTCCGGCACAACGCGTTGCGGCTGCCCCGGAATGGCACGCAGCAACAACATGGCAATCTGCGAGCCAAAGCCAGCGCCCAAACGCAATGCATAGCGCAGCGCCGCCGGTCCGCCGCGCGAAAGATTCAAATTGCCCAGCTCTGGATCCGGCTCAAACGCATCGTCATAGTGTGCAATCGGCGGCACGCGCCCCAACTGCAACGCCTTGACGGCCAACACGTCCTCAATGCCAACCGCCATAGCATGGCCCGTAAATCCCTTGGTATTGGCAACAATGATCTCATGGGCATGTTCACCAAATGTATGTCGCAAAGCATGAATTTCTGCTGCGGCAGAGCCGCCGCGCGCTGGCGTATAGGTCTCATGCGAGATAAACACACCCTTGGCAGCCACCTGCTCAGGTCGCACGCCAAACCGCGCCTCAGCTTGTTGCAGCAATCGTTCCATCACCTCGCTGACATGCTGAACATCCAATCGGGTGGCATGAAAAGCGCTGTTAGCAATCTGACTGGCCAGGATCTCGCAAATGCCGGTCATGCCGCGTTCACGCAAAGCATCCTGCGCCTCTACCACCAAAGCAGCCGCCCCCATGCCCATCACCATTCCATTGCGACGACGGTCAAACGGCAAAACCGCCTTACGTAGCTCCGCCTCGGTTGTCGTTGCGCCTGAAGCCAACAGACCTCCGCCCACCCACGGGGCAAGCGGGCCACTGTTGACATCATCCGCGGCGATAACAACCACGCGACGGCAGCGGCCAGAGCGCACCCAATCTTCGGCCAACGCAATCGCCTGCGTTGTTGTTGCACAAGCGGCATTCACCGCTGTGTTGGGCCCACGCGCGCCAATCTGCTCAGCAAACTGTGCATGGCCCATGGATAGAATCCGGAAGACAAAGCGTCGGTCAAGGTGATAATCCATCTCTGCCCGCTGCGCCTGCAAAACCTCAAGGCGCGCCCGCAAAGCCGGATGCGCTGCCTCCGGTAGCGTGCTCAAAAGCGCTTGCAGTTCAGCAATCTGCGCCTCCACCTGCCGAAAAGCATAATAGCGATCCGCCTCCTCTGCCATCCGGTTCAAGCCCGGGAAAGCGGAAGCAAAAATCACGCCCGTCTCATCGGCCAACGCCTCGGGCAACTTCCACCGATCGGGCAATAACGTGCCGCGGCTTGTCTGCCGATAAGCCATCACCAACGGAATGCCTGCATCACGCAGGGCATCAATCCCGGCTGCCATGGCCAACAAGGTCGTAATATCGCAGGCGTCCATGCGCTCCTCAGGGAAGCCAAATTCTTGCCCCGGGTCAAAGTAACCGCGCTGACCAGCAAGCTGAATCGTCTGATCCAATCCTTCAATCGGCAACCATTGTGCACCTGCTTCGCTCTTCTCCAGGCGGGTAATGCGCCGGTCTAAAATTGCCTGACGGCTTGCTTCTGGCAAAGGCTCAATGAGCATCTCGCCATTCAACAACCGTTCAATGTTATCGTCCGAAAACACCTGCCGCTCTCGTCCCGGAAGGCCCAAAGCCGCACCGCTGATCACCACCGAACCGCGAACGCCCTGCCCCATCGGGGCAACCGGCACAGGTTGTGCCACCGTTGCAGCTTCAACTGCCGTCGTCGTTGGCTTAGCCTGAACCGTTCCTGCAGGCGCAGAAACTTCAACCGGAAGAGAATCACCGCCTTGGGGCATTGCTTGTCGCCCAACCCCCGCGGCCAACAAGCCGCACAAAGCCTCGTTGAAGCTTGCCACCGCGCCCTTGCGGGGATGATTGGTCGCCAACAAACGCACCTCGCGCCCCTTGAGAATATCTGTTGCCAGCGCGTTCAACACCCGCTTGGGGCCAATCTCAACGAACACGCGTGCCCCCAAAGCATACATCGTCTCAATGCCTTTGACAAATTGCACCGGCGAGGCTACCTGCTGCCCAAGCAATTCTAACATTGCCATCCGCTCCGAAGGGTACACCTCCCCCGTCACATTGGCAATCACCGGAATGCGCGGCTGGGTAAGGCTCATCCGCCCAATCACCTGCTTGAGCGGCTCAGAAGCAGAAGCCACAATTTGAGTGTGAAACGCGTGCGAAACGGGAATCTGCGTTGCCTGATACCCTGCCGCCTCAAAAGCCTGCAAAGCCGCCCGCAACCCCGGCGTGCTGCCACCCACCACACACTGCAATGGGCTATTTACATTGGCAATCACCACATATTCCGGAATGGATTGCAGAATCCGTTCTACTTCTGCAAGGGGCGCCGAAACAGCCACCATCCCGCCAGGGTCACCAACCGAAACCTTCTTCATCTCCTGAGCGCGGGCGCTCACAATTTCCAATGCCTCATGGAATTGCAATACACCGGCTGCCACAAGCGCAGCATATTCGCCCAGGCTGTGACCAATGACCATATCGGGCCGATATCCATACTTTTCCATCAAACGCAAAAGCGCCACATTGGCCGTCAGCATTGCCGGTTGGGTAATCGTCGTATCACGCAAAGCCGCCTCAGCTGCCTTCAATGCCTCGGGATCGCCATCCACATAAATATAGCTTGTCAGCGAACGGCCAAAAATAGGCGTCATGATTTCATCAGCTTCGCGAAAAGTCTCAGCCACCAATGGCTCCGCTTCACACAGGTCCTTGAGCATATTGACATACTGTGAGCCCTGCCCAGGGAAGAGGAAAGCCAACTTGCCCGGCGTGCCACTACCGCGCTGAATGCCCTGTGCCGTCAACGCCGGCCAGGCAACTTCATTGCCGCTCTCCAAGGCGCGCAGCGCCTTTTCTGCCCGGGCAATCAATTCTTTGCCGTCCTCGAAATCAATAGCCAAGCGCTGCGGCTGAGCGAGCGCCTCAGCACTCGGCAACATACGTTCGGGCAATTGCCCCTGACGGGCCAACTGCAACGCTGCCGATAACGCATCTTTCAATTCCGCCACCGTGGATGCACCAAGGAACAACAACCCATTCAAAGGCCTTTGCGCCATCTGTTCCTGCACTTGCGCCGGTTGCGTCTCACGCGCCGGCAACGACACCCCCGGGAAAGAAGCCTGCGGCTGCGTCAGCAACCCCGGCACCCATTCTTCCAACACGACATGAAAATTCGTCCCGCCAAAGCCAAAGGCGCTCACACCGGCCCGGCGAATCTCGCCCGGTGCGTTTTGCCAGGGTTGCGCCTCGGTATTGACATAAAACGGTAAATGCTCAAAATCAATTTGTGGGTTCGGCTTATGAAAATTAGCCGAAGGCGGCAAAGTCCGCTCGGCCAATGCATAGACCGCCTTCAACAGTCCCGCAGCACCCGCCGCACTTTTCAGGTGACCGATGTTGGATTTGACAGACCCCATCGCCACGCTATGAACCGGCAGCCCCAGCCCACCGAACACAGCTTGCAGGCTTGCAACTTCGGTCACATCACCAACTCGCGTCGAAGTACCGTGCGCCTCAATCAACCCAACCGAAGCAGGCGACACAGCCGCGTTCTTCCAGGCACGCTCCACCGCGCGCTGTTGCCCGGCCGGGTTGGGTGCCGTGATGCCCTTGCCTTTGCCATCACTACTGCTGCCAATGCCACGAATGACCGCATAAATACGGTCGCCATCCCGTTCCGCATCCACAAGGCGCTTAAGCAAAAAGATTGCCGCACCTTCACCCATCACAAAACCGTTTGCGCCTTCTGCAAAAGGACGCGAACCATCCGGGCTGAGCGCGCCAATCTTGCTAAACTTGACAAAGCCCTCCACGCTCATGTTGCGGTCCACGCCACCGGTCAAGACCGCATCAAACGCGTGCGTCACAAGCCCGTCTACCGCCGCCTGCAAAGCCGCCAGGCTAGAAGCACAAGCCGCATCGGTAACAAAATTCGGCCCATAAAAATTGAACACATTTGCAATCCGCCCAGCAATAACATTGCCCAACTCCCCCGGCATGGTATCTTCCGTAATGGGGGGAATGTCGCGAGCAAATTGTGCCTGCATCTGTTGCTGCAAAGCCTGTTGCACCGACGCGGGCAAACTGCGAAACACATCCAAATTGCCCAACGTATCCAAAAAGTCCGGCAAGTGAATGCGCAAACTGGTGCGGTAATGATTTTCGCCACCCAAGGCATTGCCCAAAATCACCGCCACCCGACTCGGGTCCAAACTGCGCTGCGGATACCCATAATCCAGCAACGCCTGACGGGCGGCAGCAATGCCCCATTGCTGACTTTCATCCATCACCGCCAACACACTCGGCGGAATGGGGATGCCCCATTGCAACGGGGTAAACTCAAAGTCCTGTACCCAGGCGCCAATTTTAGAATACGTCTTATCCGGCACCTTAGGGTCTGGATCGTAATACAAGTCACTGCGCCAGCGCTGCGGGGGAACTTCGCGAATAGAATAACGAGCAGCAAGGACGTTCTCCCAGAAACGCCGGGCATTGGGAGCATCGGGCAAAATTGCCCCGAGGCCAACAATTGCAACCGCTTTGGGGTCGTACATAGTTGTCTTCTCCTGAACAATCATGGCTCAGGCAAAAACTGCCTGGCAACGGCTTAAAGCAACACGAAAAACAGCGCGCCTCATGACACCATGAGCGCGGATACAGTTGTTTCGGTTGTCTTGCCGCAAAACTCTATTCGTAATAACACACTGCGGGCGTAGAAGTTACGCCCGCAGTCGGATGAAAAACGACAAACGGTAATTCAACGGCCTGGAATAGCAGCCTCAAGCTCCATCAGGCTTGTTTTCAACTGCGGCACCTGACCGCGCGCGGCCTGAACCGTCAAAGCCTGAATACTGGCTTGCAGCCCGGCAAGCTGCGGCCCACCGTGTGCGGCAAGGCTGGCATTTGCATTAGCCGCCAACTGTGCCAGCGTGTTTAATTCTGCGGGCGAAATTTTTTGATCGGTCAACGCAACTTTCATCTCCTGAACATAGCTGCGCACGCTTGCCAAAGCTTCCACTCGATTCGAAGCAACCGCGTTCGGCTGCACAGAAAGCACCTGCTTCTCACGCATCTGAAGTTGTTCTTGAACGGCAGACAGCCACCCTTGTGACTTGAC
>JAIWNK010000024.1 GCA_020216845.1 Anaerolinea sp.
GGTCTTCTCCGGTTTCTAGTGTTTTAGCATACCTATTTTACCGAAGAAGACCTTTCTTTGTCTTTGTCAAGCAAGCTTGTGAATGCCGTGCCTCATTTTGTCAAAAATCCCCTTTTCAACAGATTGTTTATTGTCAGCTCATGATATAATCATTCTACTTATTTCAATTTCTGTTTACTCCCGGAGGAACACTATGGAAATTACCCACACCCAGTTCAAACACTGCGATGTCCTCAAGCCCAAGGGACGCATAGATAGCGCATCCGCTCCTATCTTTTCCGATGCCATCAATGCCATCACGGAAGAAGGCCGCTTCCGCATTGTGATTGACATGAGCGAGCTGGAATTCATTTCCAGCGCTGGCCTACGCGTCCTCATCAGTGCCCAGAAAACATGCAAGCGCTACAATCGCGGCGAAGTTGTATTGGCAACGGTCCCCCCAGTCATCATGAATTCGCTTGAACTGGCCGGCTTTAATATCCTTTTCAAAACCTATCCTGACGTGCTTTCTGCAGTGGGTAATTTCTAGTCCAAGCAGGTTCAATGGCCTTTCGTGTTTTTCCCGGCGACTATGCCAGCCTGGCAGAGATAGCAACCTTTGTGCGCCAGGTCAGTATAGCCGCCGGGTTTGACTCCAACACTGTTTACCAAATTGAAACGGCTGTAGACGAAGCCTGTTCAAATATTATTGAACATGCCTACGGCGGTGAGCACCGCGGCGACATTGAATGCCAGTGTGAAATCACCGCACACAGTCTGACGATCACGCTCAAAGACCACGGCAAACCCTTTCGTCCCGACAAAATCGCAGCCCCTGACCTCAAGGCCCCGCTCAAAAAACGTCAGGCGCATGGCCTTGGTTTATATTTTATGCGCCAATGGATGGATGAAGTCCATTTTGAATTCATGGATGGCGTCAACGTGCTCACCCTGATCAAACACCTGCCAGGATGATCCTATGACCACGACAGAGCTCAGCCCCATCCCTCAATGGAAACAATTCCTGGCACTTGGCGAAGCAATCCTGTCCCAACCCAACGCAGCCAGTCAGGTCGCCCTCATTCAACAAACCGCCGAAAAACTTCTCGGAGCAACCATTCGCGTTTGGCTGCTTCCGCCTTTTTACCCCCTACCAGGTCAGCCCCCGGTCACCCTGCTGGACCCTCAAACCACACCACCAATCGCTCAACAAGCCGCTCAGCAGCAACGTTTCATTTGTTACACCATAGCAGACGGTGAAATCACCCCCTGCACACAAAATTGCGAACCCCACCTGGCAGCGATTCCACTTCTTACCCAAGATTTTGCTCTCGGCGTTTTGCTAGCCGAACGCACCAATAGCGCCCCCTTCCGCAAAGAAGAATTGAACTTCCTTGAAGGCCTGGCAGCACACGCCGCCATGGCCATGCAAATTTCGCGCCAGGTTACACTTAAAAACTGGCGCTCTGAGCAACTCGCTCTCGTCCGTTCCGTCAGCGCACAAATTGCCAACATCTTCGACCTGAACGAACTTTGTCAACAAGTCACCAATAGCATCCAGGAAGCATTTGGATATTACTCCGTATCCATTTACACCCTCGACCCGGCCAGTAACACATTGCACCTGCGCGGTAGCGCAAGCCACGAAGGCCAACAAACCCATCACCCCACCCCGATCATTCGAGTTGGCAGCGGCATGATCGGCAGCGCAGCTGAAACCGGACAAGATTGCATTGCTCAAGATGTCACCCAGGAACCACTTTATCAGCTCGTTGAAGCACTACCTGCCACCCGCTCAGAGGCCGCTCTGCCCCTCAAAATCAGCGATCAAATTGTCGGTGTGCTTGACATTCAAATGGATCAGCCCAATGCATTCCATGAGATAGACATCATCGCCCTTCACACCCTGGCTGATTCGATCGCCCTGGCCATTGAAAACGCCCACCTTTACACCGACCTGCGATGGAAAGCCGAACAAATGGAAGCCGTAGCCGAAATTGGTCGCGCCCTGGCATCCATTCTCGACACAGATGAACTATTACAACAAATCGTTCAGGTCATCCACGCTCGCTTCAACTATCCATATGTACATCTTTTCACAGTTCATCCTGGCCGGCGCAAAGTCATTTACGTAGCAGGCAGCGGTGAACGCAGCAATTTCTTTTGTGAACAGGGCCTGGCCTATGACCTGGATGCCCCACTAGGTCTCATTCCCGCTGCTGCCCGCACCCGTCGCACATTCCTCGTCAACGATGTTAGCCAGGAACCGCTTTACCGCCCAACAGAATTACCCCCTGACGATACCCAATCCGAACTTGTCATCCCAATTCAATACGGCGAAGAAGTCCTTGGCGTCCTGGATATTCAAAGCGCCCAACGCAACGCCTTCTCTCAGAGCGACCGCGCCCTGTTTGAAGCCCTCAGCGCCAGCATTGCCACAGCCATGCGCAACGCCGCCCTCTATCGCTCTGAACAATGGCGACACAAAGTCGCCGATAGCTTCCAGGATGTTGCCGCTCTGCTCACCACCGATACAAGCCTTGATACCCTGCTGCAAACTGTCCTGGTCAAATTACACGAAAACCTCCCCTGCGATGCTTCTGCCATCTGGCTATTTGACGACCTTGATGAACAACAACTCAGCCTGGCCTCCTGGAGAGGCGTAGAAGCCACAGACCTCCTTCATGCGCTGGAAAACAACCCCGATGTGCGTGCCTGGCTGCTCAGCGCCACACAGCTCAACGAACCCACCATCCGAACCCCTCATTCACCTTACGGCCCATTGGGTGTTGCCCTCAACTTTCCCCCAGAGTACTCCTCCATCGCCGTCCCCTTGCGCTCTGGAGACAACTTGATGGGCATCTTAACCCTTGCCCACCACACCCCCGGACGTTATGGCAGCGAAGCAAGCGCCCTAACCAGCACCTTTGCCAATTACACCGCCATCGCCATCCAAAATGCCCGCCTTTACAATGCCGCTCAAGAACAGGCCTGGATCGCCACCATCATGCTGCAAGTCGCCGAGGCCGCCCAATCCATTGGCTCAATCGAAGAACTGCTCGATACCATGGTGCGCCTGACCCCGCTACTGGTCGGAATCAGCAAATGCGCCTTCTTCCTTTGGAAAGAAGCCCAATCCGCCTTCGTCTTAACCGCCGCCTATGGAATCGAAAGCACCCGCACCCACTTTGACAAAGATCTACCCGCGTTTCAACGTTTGCGCAACGCTCAATCTACCCTCTTTATTCAAGACGCCACTCTCGAACTGGACCTACCCGATGCCAGCGTATCCCCTGAAACAGGCACGCTGATTCTGCTTCCGCTGATCGCACGCGGTGAAGTCCTCGGTGCTTTCCTGGTTGCCCATGAAAGCGAAACGCCCGAAGGCATCATCAGCAACTTTGAACAACAAACCCTGGCCATTTTACAAGGAATCACCCACCAAACTGCGGTTGCGGTTGAAAACATTCACCTGCTTGAAACCCGTCAGGAAGAAGCCTACGTCACTGCCGTCTTACTACAAGTTGCACAGGCCGTTGTCAGTCAAAACGACTTAAACGACATTCTTGATACCATTGTTCATATCATGCCCATTCTAGTCGGCATTGATGCTTGCGCTATCTATCTGTGGAACAGCGAAGAGAACCTCTTCCGTTTGGAACAGCTCTTCACCGGCTCTCACCAGGAAGAACAAGCCCTGCGTAACCTCACCTACCGCCGTGGCGATTTTGCCCTGCTGGATGCCGTCAAAGACAACGACACCCTGGTGCTTTGCCCCAATGCGCCCAACCTGACGGACCCCAAACAATGGCCAAACCTGACCTGTCTTGCCGCCGGTGAAACGCCGCCCATTCGCCAGACAAACGACAAAACCTGGGTCATTGGCTTCCCACTTTCCGTCAAAGGCGAAGTCTACGGCGTCCTCGTCACCCAAGAGACGGGCGTACCTACTGCCCTGCAAGAACGCCGGCTGGAACTCGTGAACGGCGTCGCCCAACAAGTGGCGCTCGCCATTCAAAACGAACGTCTGAAGCAAGAAATGGTGCGCAGCGAACGCCTTGAACGCGAAATCCAGCTAGCCCGTCAGATTCAGCAAACCTTTTTGCCCAGTCACTTGCCCAACCTACCACAATGGGAATTGGATGTCCGCTGGGAAACCGCCCGTCAGGTCGGTGGCGATTTCTACGACATCTTCAAACTCGGCAAAAGTCGCTTGGGCCTGGTCATTGCCGATGTATCCGATAAGGGCTTGCCTGCTGCGCTCTACATGACAGTCACCCGCACATTGATTCGCGCCTATATGCACGGCACCGATTCGCCCGGGCGCGTTCTTGAACGGGTCAATGCCCTGCTCCTCTCCGAATCGCAAAATGGCATGTTCGTCACTGCCGTGTACGCCATCCTATCCCTGGAAACCGGACAACTGCTCTATGCCAATGCCGGACACAACCGTCCCCTCATGCTTCACTCCGAAACGGGTGAAGTCGAAGCCCTGCCCAAAGGCGGCATTGCCCTCGGCGTCATGGAGAATGTCCACTATCAAGATCACAGCCTCACCATCGCCCCCTGTGACACCCTGCTTTTTTACACCGATGGCCTCACCGAAGCCTTTTCCATCAACGGCGAAACCTTTGGCGAAGAACGGATTCGCGCCACATTGGCTGCCGCAAGGTGCAGCAGCGTCAAAGAACTGCTAGAACATACCGATCAAGCCATCTCAACCTTCCGACAAGGTGCCGCCCCATCGGACGATCTCACACTCATAGCCTTACGTCGCCTGCCAGAGGATTAACCTTCGGCCTCATTCTCCCATAAACAACGCCCACCAAACCTGCCAGTTTTCCACCTTTTGCGGGACCGGCGTTGGCACAAAGACTGGCACGGAAGTTGCACCTGGAGGAGGTATGGGAATCACCAAAACATCCCCCGGGCGAGTCATGTGCCCCTCCTCACGCGCCCATTGGTCTACTGCCGCCTCTGATGTGGCATACGTCACCTGCTCTGCCAAAGCAGTTGCCGTTGCCTGCAAACCAAGTACCTGCACCTGCAACTGGTCACGCTGCTTACTCAAACGATTCAGCGACACAAGACGGCTATTCAAATCAATGATCAAAAACGCCGCCAAAATACTCAGCGCAGCAATCAGCACATATTTCCAGCGAATTGATAAACGTTTCATGAATTTAATCTTACACCCATTCCAGCCTGCTTACAAGCGATTTGCCAAACAAAAAATCCCCTTTCGATCAAAGGGGATTCAAAGGGGATTGTGTGCCGAAGGTGGGATTTGAACCCACATGAGCGTACACTCACTACGCCCTGAACGTAGCGCGTCTGCCAATTCCGCCACTTCGGCATCTCGGAACGGCTCTGATTTTACCGCAAATCCAGCATTTGTCAACCTTTCGATAAAAATTTTCTTCGCCAACTTCACCAAACCACCCGTCCACAAGTATGCTATAATTTCTTCAGGAATAGATCTCGGCATGGAATCCCTGATTTCTCAAATCCTCAACCTTCTAACCACCCCGCCTGGCAGCCTGGTCTATCACCTTGTGCTGGCTTTTGCCATCACATCTGCCTTGCAATTTAGCCTGGCGCAACCTGCCCAAAAACGCACCACCCTGGGGTTATCCCTCTTACTCCTGGCACAATTGCTCCTGTTCTGTGCCGCAGCACTCTTCTGGCAAGGGCTACTCAACCCATTAATCCTTCTTCCACCCTTAGAGCGTTCCATCACTTTCTTTTCCCTGCTGTGGATTACCTGGCTGTGGGCCTATCCCCACCCCAAACCAAGCACCAACATCGTTTTTTTCATCATCAGCCTGGTCACATTCATTGGCTTTCTGCTTACACTGAACCTGTGGCCCTCGCTCACCTCTCCGCTGGCTTTCAACAGCTCGTGGTTTGATTGGGGCTGGCAACTGGCAAGTTTGGTCGTCGTCCTACTCGGCATAACCCTCTTGCTAACCCGCCGCCCACAGGCCTGGGGCATTGGCCTGGCATTTTTCCTGCTCAACGGTGCTGGCATTGTCGCCCACCTTCTGCTTGCCCCTGCCAATGAAAGCCTGACCGGCTTCATCCGACTTGCCCAACTGTGCAGCTACCCGCTCCTGCCTGCTCTGCTCTCACACCAACAGACTGCCACCTCCACTGTTTCAGTTACTGCATCCGAGCCAACCACCGCAACCGAAATTACCCGCAAACGCAATAGCGCTGAACCGCGCACCGTCCAGGCCTGGTTGGAACTCGCCAACGAACAAGCCCCCGACAAACTTGGCCCTGCCCTGGCCCATGCCATCTCACAAACCATGCTGGCCGACCTATGCCTCATCGTTTCTGGCCCCGACCCCTTCGGGCAGGTCATCATTCAATGCGGCTATGACCTGATTCGTGAAGAGCCTATCCCCGGTGCCATTCTCGAACAACGCAACATCGCTTCCATCGCCAACGCATTGCAACGCGGCAAGCCCCTGCGCATCATCCCCTCTGCCAACAACATCCCAAGCGACCTACAAACCCTCACCAATGCACTTGGGTTACGCGACCCTGGCCCCCTGCTCTGCATTCCAATCTTTATAAAAGAACAACCCTGGGGCGGCATCCTGCTGCTTTCACCCTATTCCAATCGTGCCTGGAACACAGAAGATCAATCGTTCCTCATCACCAATAGCGAGCCCATCAGTCGCGTCATTCAGCGCGCTCTGGGTAGCAATGCAGGCCCATTAAATACCCAAGACCTTGAAAACGAACTGCGTCAAAGCAACGAGAAACTACTGCGTGCCATTCAGGAACAGCAAGCCCTGCAAGAAGCTCTGCAACGCGCCGAAAAATCCACTCAACACATGCGCCCAGAAAGCGAATTCCAATCCCTACTTGCTGTTCAACAAGAAACTCAGCAGGCCCTCGAGACCCTCGAAGCTGAAAATCAGCAGCTGCGCGCTGAACTAATGGATATGCAGCAAAAAATCGCTACCGTCAGCGAAGACCAACAGCTTGAATCTGAGTTGCGTCTGACGCTTGGTCAGGTGGCCCACTTGCAAAACCTGCTTGCCGAAGCCAACATCAAAATCCTCAACCTTCAACGTCAGGTCGAGTCTTCTGGCGCTCTGACCAACGAAGACCGCGAAGTAATCGCCTCCATCGTTCAAGAATTGCGTCAACCGCTTTCCTCCATTTTGGGCTATTCCGAGCTCTTGCTGGGTGAATCGGTTGGCATTCTCGGCACCCTGCAACGCAAATTCCTTGAGCGCATCAAGAATTCAACGGAAAGAATGCGCAACCTGTTAGAAGATTTGCTGCAATACACAACCATGCAAGCTCAAAACATTGATCTCATTCCAGAGACAATTGACCTAAACGAAGTGATTGATCAGGCCATCAATGAAACCAGCAACAAACTCCGTGAAAAAAGCATCAACCTGCGCGTTGATCTTCCTGAAGAATTGCCCAAAATGTATGCCGACCAGGAAGCTTTGCAACAGGTGATGATTTATCTGTTGCAGAACGCTGGCACCGTCACCCCGGCAGAGGGCAATATCCGTCTCAGCGTCAAAGTCACTGCCAACGAAGACCAACCCTACCTGCTATTCCAGGTCACCGATAGTGGCGGCGGCATTTCTGCCGACGAGCTGACGCGGGTCTTTTCTCGCCGCTACCGTGCCGATAACCCAATCATTCAGGGCGTAGGCGATAACGGTGTTGGCCTCTCCATTGCAAAAACATTGGTCGAAGCGCACGGTGGCCGCATTTGGGTGGAAAGCGATTACGGCAGCTCCTCGACCTTCAGTGTCCTTTTGCCCATTCACCCCAAATAAAACGCCGTGAAAGTTCTGCGCAACCTCTCTGCTGGCCTCATTACCGCTCTAGCATCTTCTTTGCTTGTTGTCGGTGCCTTATCGCTTACCCTGGCAGAAACTCAGTTCACCGCTTACCCACAACCACCATCTACACTAGCGGCCCCCAACCTTACCCCTCTGCCCACTCAAGCATACCATGGCACACCCATCCCCCCCACAGCAACGGTTTACGAGATTGCCCCCCCGCCCACAACCTGCCCCCCTCCCATCGGATGGAGCAGCTACCTGATTCAACCCGGTGACACCCTGGCACAACTGGCCCTACAACGCAATATCAGCAGCGAACAAATCATCCAGGCCAATTGCCTGCTCAGCGACACGTTACTGCCGGGCACCTTTCTGTTCCTCCCCGCCCCCATCTCTATACCCAGCAACACCCCCTCCCTTCCACCTAGCCCCACCCTGCGCCCATGTGGGCCCCCATTGGGCTGGACGCTCTACACCATCCAACCGGGGCAAACGCTCTTTGGCCTCAGCCTTGAATTTGGCGTCAGTGTCTATCAAATTCAGCAAGCCAACTGCCTCAATGGCACCCTCATCTATTCTGGACAACGCATCTACCTGCCCAACATTCCCACACGTACCCACACCCTCACCGCCTCGCCCACGGCCACCCCAACCCTCACACCACCGCTTCCTACAACCATCGCACCTTCACTCTCGCCAACCATCACGCCCTCGCCTACCGGAACCAACACGGTTGAGCCAACACTCACCGATACCCCCACCGCTACCGACACCAATACGCCAGAGCCAACCATCACCTCAACCCCATAAAACTTAATGAAGAAAATTCATCTCGCTTTATTATTTTTGTTGCTCAGCTTGCTTGCCTGCAATTGGCCCGGGAATGCTCCTTCCAGACCACAGACCTTGTATTTGGCCACTCAACCGGCCAACCCCACCCCCACCCCCACCCCGTTTGCGCCCAGCACAGCCGTTGCCAGCCAGCCGACATTGATAACCCAACCAACGCTCGCCCCCACGGAGATTCCCCCCACACCGCCCCCCAGCAATCGCATCATCAATCTTTTAATTCTTGGCTCTGATCAGCGCCAAACTGCCGATTTTCGCACCGATGTCATTCTGTTTGTGTCCGTTAACCTTGACCAAAACACAGCGGGAATGCTTTCCTTCCCCCGCGACCTCTATGTCACCCTGCCCAACTGGGGCGAAAATCGCATCAACACAGCCATGGAATTCGGCGGGTTTCCGCTTATGGCTGACACCTTCGAATACAACTTTGGCGTCCGCCCCACAGCGTACATTCTGACCAATTTTCAGGGCTTTGTTGGCATTGTAAACAGCCTGGGCGGCATTGATATCCAGGCAGCGCAAACCCTCACCGACCAATGTCAATTACCCCAAGCCGTCAATGGCTACTGCACCGTTCCAGCTGGCCCGGCTCACCTCGATGGTCAAACAGCGCTCTGGTACGTCCGTTCACGCTACAGCACCAGTGACTTCGATCGCGGCCGCCGTGCACAAGAAGTCTTGCTAGGCCTTTTTCGCGCCTTGATGAGCATCAATGCCATCCAACGCGCCCCAGAACTTTATCAGGCTTACCGCAGCAGTGTAGATACCAATCTCACCCTTGAAGACATCCTGCCGCTACTACAAGTTGCCTCAAAAATCTATGAAGACCCAACCCGCCTGCGTCGCTACACCATCACCCCAGCTGAAGCCGTCCCCTACACCTTGCCAGAAAGCGGCGCTTTTGTGCTCATTCCCAATAATCCCGCCATTCAATCCCTGCTCTGGCAAACCATGTATGGCCCATAGGCATTTGACTTTTTAAGTCAACTGGAGTAAACTGTGACTATACGAAATCAACAGGCCTTTTCATGAACTCTTTCAGCTCACACATCACCCCCCAAACCCTCCTTCCAGCAGCCCTACAAGGCTGGGAAATGTATCTCAAAGATCAGGGTCGCTCGCCCTACACCATCAAGGCTTTCCTGGGCGATATGAACCTGTTGCTCAACTTTTTGCCGCCCGATCAGCCCATTGGTGCCATCTCCACCCGCGACCTGAACAACTTCCTCCACTGGTTGCAAAATGGTCGTGACGTGCCTTGCAGCCCCAAAAGCCTTGCCCGTCGCATCACCTCGCTCAAAGCATTCTTTCGCTGGCTGCACCAGGCCGGGCGCATCCCTGCTGAC
>JAIWNK010000025.1 GCA_020216845.1 Anaerolinea sp.
CCAGCTGAGAAAGTCCTCCAGCAATCTGTCTTGAGCCCCCTGCCCCAAGTGCTGACCCTTGCCGAACAGCAAGCCATCCATCAGGCTGCGCTGACCCTCTATCAGGCCGCCAGACCTGACGCTCGTCCACTCACCCTGCTCACCCTACTACTGCAAACGGGCATTAAGAAAAGTGAATGCCTCAACCTCCATCTCAATCACCTCAATCTCGAATCTCCCAACGGCGCCCTGATTTGCATTCGCTATGCCAACACCCGCAACCGTTACAAAGAGCGAGATATTCCTCTCAGCGCCGAATGGATCCGCTATTATCAAACGTACCTGCTTCAATATAACCCCACAGAACAGGTCTTCCCATGGTCACCGCGTCGCCTGGAATACATTTTGGAAGATCTCAGTCTGGCTGCCGCCCTAGACAAACACGTATCCTTCGATATGTGCCGCTGGACTTGTGCACTGAATGACTGGCAATCCGGCATGGACAAAGAAACATTGCGCCAAAAATTAGGCGTCTCTGCTATTCAGTGGCGCGAGATTCAGCTCAAGTTGCGCCATCTATCCGAACAGTATCCTGCTTAAACACCACCAGGTGCAACGCCGCTTGGGTTGTCTCCTTGAGCCGAAATTTATGCCCCGGACGATAGCCCGGCAACCAAACGACTTCATCCCCACAACAGATCAACGGCCAGCCCGCCCGTGCCCGGCGCGGCAATCGCTTATTCACCATAAAATCAGACACTTTTTGTGTGCCATTCTCCATTCCCAGCGGTTGAAAGCGATCCCCCGCGCGGCGTCTGCGCACCCATAACACATCACACACACTCTCCGCGTCCAACCAGGCCTCATATGGGTTGTGCATTCCTTGCGCCAGCTCTTGCACCTGCACCGGCTCAACCCGCTCAGCACGGACACACCATCCACCCGCAAGGCGCATCTCCCCAGGGATTGGCAAAGCCACCCCAGCTTCCTCAGCAACCTGCGGCCAATCCCCTTTCAGCGATGCCCGCACATCTAATAACACAAAGCTGTCATTTTCCAACAGCAGTTGCAAATGTCCCGGCAGCTCCACTTGCCGTCCATGCCGAGGATCATACACAAAGTCAGCCGCTCGCTCAATTGCCTCAAAATCCACATCCCGCAAATCGGGGCGCAAACTGCTCACCGCCCGCCGCAATACCCGCCGCAACAAAGGCCGCTGCAGCTCCGCCAAACTGCCCCGCAAATGCACTTGCCCAGCTGTTTCTTGCTTCACCAAGCGCAGCCAGCTTGTTTCTGTCATTTCGGCCAACAGTTCCGCATCACCGCGCACCACCTGCGACATTCGCCACAACGCTTGCCGCACCTGCGGGTTATATGTCTCCAGCTCCGGCAGCAACTCATGCCGCAGCCGATTGCGATAAAACTCGCGCTGCCAATTGCTGCTATCCCGCACCGGATTCAAGCCGCGCTCAGCACAATAGGCCTCAACCTCCACCCGCCCAACCCCCAACAACGGCCGTACCAATGGGATAGATGCATCCCACCCCTCATGACACGAACGCATTGCCATGCCACACAACCCATCCACCCCCGCGCCGCGCAACAAATGCATCAACACCGTCTCCACCTGATCATCCGCCGTGTGCCCCACCACCACAGCCTGAGCGCCTTCTGTGCGCGCCTGCTCAAACAGAAAACGATACCGCAGCAAACGTGCTGCCTCTTCAATTGAAAGGTGTTGCGCTTCCGCCACCTTCCGCACATCGCGCTGACCAATTCGACAAGCTACACCATACCCTTCGGCCACGCGCTGCACATATGCCGCATCCATTTCCGCTTCGGCACGCAGACCGTGATTCAAATGTGCCACCACCACCGCATACCCGGCACGTATCAACAAATCCAACAGGCACAGGCTATCCGGCCCGCCAGAAACCCCCACCAAAACTGGTGCTCGCTGATGCAGCCCACAATCCTGTTCAAAAACTTTTTGTACTCTCTCCAGTTGCATGAAAACATTATAGCATTGTACTTGCCCTATTCGACACTTTATGCTAGACTGAAGAGACTAAAGAAATGCAACGATATTTTCTGTTAACCACAGAAAGGGCTTCAAAAACATGGCGCCAAAGATTCTAATCGCAGATGACGATCCAGAGACGTTAAGACTGGTCAGCTTAATGTTACAACGCCAGGGATATCAGGTAGTCACCGCCAGCAATGGCGTGCAAGCCATCGGCTTGGCGCGCGTCGAAAAACCCGACCTGATGATTATTGATGTGATGATGCCTGACCTGGACGGATTTGAGGTTGTGCGACAATTGCGCAAAAATGCCGAAACTGTCACAACCCCCATTCTTATGTTCACCGCCAAAAGTCAGGTAGAAGACAAAGTCCAAGGCTATGAAGCCGGCGCTGACGACTATCTTACCAAACCTGTTCACCCTGCAGAACTTCAGGCACGCCTCAAATCTCTGCTTGCCCGTTCCCAGTCGCGCGCCATTGCGGCAGCTCCTGCTGCTCAGCGCGGGTATGTCATTGGCGTCATGGGGGCCAAAGGCGGCGTTGGCTGCTCCAGCCTCGCTCTCAACCTGGCCCTCTCTTTCAGCAAACGCGCCAAAACCGATGTCATTGCTGCCGAAGTTCAACCCGGACAGGGCAGTTGGGCGCTTGAGCTAGGTTTCAACAATGCTGAAGGCCTGTGTGACCTGTTGCGTCACCAAACCAGCGAAATCAATCAGGCCATGATCGAAAAGTACTTAATGAAGACAACCTTCGGTCCGCGCCTGTTGCTCTCATCCAACAAACTCAAAGATGTTGAACTGATGGCGACCGGCGGGCCACAACTTACCGCAGTGATTCAAGCCCTGCCCTATCTCGCCTCTTACACCGTCCTTGATATTGGCAGCGGCGATATCCTTGGCCTCGACAACATCCTCAGCAGCTGTAATGAAATGATGATTGCCACCGACCCATTGCCATCTGCTGTTCAACGCACCCGCCTGCTGATCAACGAGCTTGCCGAAAAAGGCTTTGGCAAATCCAAACTGCTCAACGTCATTGTTGTCAATCGCGTGCGCTCTGACATTCAGCTCTCGGCTAGCCAAATTCAGGAAGCACTTGGCGTCAATATTTCAATTGTCATTCCTCCAGCGCCTGAACAAGCCTATCAGGCAGCCCTACGCTTTGTCCCGCTCATCATGGTACAGCAAGAAGGCTTACTCACGCAACAATTTGTGCGCCTTGCCGATGAAATGGCACAACGCTTACGCAACAAATGAAAACTGCTCCCTCTCTTCAAGAAGCAGGAACCCTGCTCCGCTCTGCCCAACGCATTGTTGTCCTAACCGGAGCAGGTATCTCTACTGCTTCTGGCATTCCAGATTACCGTTCACCCAACACAGGGTTTTGGCAGCAAAAAAACCCGATCGAAATTGCCTCGGCAAGTGCTTTTCGCACCCATCCAGAGCGTTTTTACCATGATTGGCTGCGTCCAATTGCACTTTATTGCCTCAATGCCCAACCCAACCCTGCCCATCTTGCCCTGGCACACCTTGAACAGGCAGGCAAGCTCAGCGCCATCATCACCCAAAACATCGATCGGCTGCACCATCGCGCCGGCAGCAACAACGTCATCGAATTACACGGTTCACTCTCCAACTTTCACTGCCCTCGCTGTGCAAAAACCTTTCCTGGCAATTCCCTTTACCAACAACTGATTGAAGACGACCGCATTCCATATTGTCCCAACTGTCAGGTAATCTTAAAACCCAACATTGTCCTGTTTGGCGACAACCTCTCGCAAGCAAACTGGCAAAAAGCCACACAATATAGCCAGGAATGTGACCTGATGCTTGTCGTTGGCTCCTCGCTCAACGTTGGCCCCGCCAACGCCCTACCCTACCTTGCTATTGAAACGGGCGCCCCGCTAATCATTCTCACCCGTTCCGAAACCCCTTTGGATGAGCAAGCCACACTCATCCTGCATGAAGACATTGTCAGCGCCCTGCCTTTATTGATTTCTTTCGCTCTGGAGGATTTATGAAAAACGATGTTGCTTTTCGCATCGAACGTTACCGCCGCATCATTGATGTCTCGCTTGACCTGGCCTCCACCCTCGACCTAAACGAATTACTGAAACGCATTAATCGCCTCGCCGTCGAACTGACCAATGCCGAGGCATCTTCCATCCTGCTGTATGATGAGCGCAAGAATCAACTTTATTTTGCAGTGGCAGACAACCCAGAAACCGAAGCAGCGCTCTCCTCCGTTGTCGTCCCGCCTGAAAGCATTGCCGGCTGGGTTGCCACGCACCGCGAGGCCGTCTTCGTCCCCGATGTGCAGCAAGACCAACGCTTTTTCCGCAATGTTGAGCAAATGCTCAACTTTCAAACCCGTTCCATCATGGCAACCCCAATGCTCATCAAAGGTCGCCTGATTGGCGTCCTGGAAACGTTGAACAAACAAAACGGCCCCTTTACCGAAGAAGACTTAGAAATGTTGATGGTCTTGAGCGCTCAAGCAGCTGTTGCCATCGAAAACTCACGTCTCTTTCAACAAGGTGACCTGATTAACGAACTTGTTCACGAAATTCGCACCCCACTCTCTTCCATTAGCACCATCAGCTATTTGCTGCAACGACCCGACGTTTCTGAAACACAACGTCAGGAATTAGCCGGCATGATCCAAAAAGAAATTGAACGGTTAAACGGCTTAACCAACACCTTCCTGGATTATTCCCGACTCGAATCGGGTCGAATGCGTTTCACTCCCACCCCCTTCGATTTAAGCGGCTTAATCGAGGAATGCGTACGCATTGTTTCTCCACAAGCGATTGAAAAAGGCGTCCGTTTAGAAAAAGAACTTGCTGCAAATCTGCCCATCTTCAACGGCGATCGGGATAAGCTCAAGCAAGTATTGCTCAACCTGCTCAGCAATGCCATCAAATACAATCGTCCCCGCGGCGATGTCACCCTCAAACTCTGGCGCAACGAAAAGACGCTATTCATCTCCGTCAGCGATACCGGTGTAGGCATTCCCCCCGAAGACTTGCCGCATATTGGTGAACGCTTCTTTCGCGCTGGCAACGTCGAACGCAAAGTAACAGGAACCGGCCTGGGCCTCTCCATCTGCAAGCATATCGTTGAGGCCCACGCCGGTCAAATGCAAGTTAGCAGTCAAATCAATCAGGGAACAACCTTCACGATCGAATTACCCCTCAAAGACCCCGCCTAAAGTTCAAAAACATCCACCGGGGCCACAGCCATGCCCACCAAACCCGGCCCCGTGTGCGCACCCAACACCGGCGCAATGGGCACCGTTGTCTCCCACACACACTGAAAGCGTTTTTCCATTTGTTCGCACATCATCGCTACCCCTTCAAGATTGTTGCCATGTAAGGGTTGCACGCGTAACCGCGTCCCCTCCCCATACCAACCCGCAACAATGTCCGCCAGGCCATAAATGGCCCGTTTCAGGGTAATGTAGCGTCCAACCTGAATATAGGTGCCGCGCTCCTTCTCCACCGAAATCACTGGCTTAATATTCAACAAAGAAGCCACCAACCCCGAAATATGGCTGATCCGCCCACCATGCAGCAAATATTTCAACGTATCCAGCGTAAACATCCCGTTTGTTTTTTCGCGCAACTTGCCCAAATATGTCAAAATGCGCTCCAATGACCAGCCTGCCTCCACTGCTTTCGCAGCTGCTTCCACCTGCCAGCCCAACGGGCACGAGAGCGTTTTGCTATCCCAGACCGTCACATGCGCTTCTGGCACCATTTCAGCCCCAGAACGGGCCGAATTCCACGTACCACTTAGCCCCGAAGAAACATGAATAGACAAAATCTCCGGGTCTTTCTTGGCCAGCTGACGATACAACTCAGCAAATTCCCCCGCTGAGGGTTGTGAAGTCGTCGGATACGCATCCGTCTCCGATAACATTCGATAAAACGTATCCCCATCCAGGTCAACCCCACTTGAATACGTCTTATCATTCAAGGTGATGCGCAATGGAGCAAACTCAATCGGATACTTCTTCAAAAATTCTGGGGCCAAGTCCGCAGCCCGATCGGTGACAATTTGCATACTTCTCTCTCCTGGTTTTTAAAATTTAACACCGCTGAATGGATGCAGTTACGCCTAGCGGCTTCCTCTTCGCCCAAACTGACGCTCCAACAAATCCACCGAAAGGTGAATCATTGTTGGCCGTCCATGCGGACAAGTGCGCGGTGAAACGCAACGCTCGAGGTCGAGCAACAAAGCCCGCTGCTCTTCCATCGAAAGCAATTGCCCAGCTTTGATTGCCGAACGTTTGCACACGCGCGCCGCGATCCGCCGTTCCACTTCTCGTTGCAAAGGGGCTTCATCCTCTTCAAAGTCCTCCACCACAGCCCGCACCGCAGCTGCGGGGTCCCCTCCCACAAGCAATGCCGGCAAACTGCGCACGCGAAAAGTGTTTGCCCCAAACAATTCCACTTCAAACCCCAAAGTGCGCAATGCATCCAATTGATCTTGCAACAAACGCGCTTGCGCCGGCGGCAATTGCAACAGCAACGGCTCAAGCAATACCTGTGCCGCCACCTGATGACGTTCATACTGCTGCATCAACCGTTCAAACAGCACACGTTCGTGCGCCGCATGTTGATCTATCAAATACAAACCATCTGGCCCTTCGGCAATCAAATAGGTTCCGCCAACCTGTCCAATCAGACGCAGCAAAGGCAAATTGCCAGAGGGCAGTTCCTCTTGCACAGCTGCGCCCACAGCCTCGTCTTGCCCGTTAACAGCAGCCGGGAGCTTCTCTTTTTGCTCCTCAGCAGCCATCTCCCAGGCCGGGTCAGGCATACGCGGCAGCGGGTCAGGGCGCCATCCCCCAACCGCCGTTGTCACAGTCGGCACAGGTGAATAAGCCAGCAAAGCCCGCCGCGCCGCTCGTGATACCCCGCTAAACACCCGATCCGGCACGCGAAAACGCACCTCCGCCTTGGCCGGATGCACATTCACATCCACCATCTCCGGCTCAAGCTCAACAAACAACACCGCCAACGGATACCGCCCCACCATCAACAAGGTGTGATACGCCTGCAACAAAGCCTGTGTCAGGGCAATATCTTGCACCCAACGACCATTGACAAAGAATGTAATTTCACGGCGATTCGAACGCGTCAGCGCTACCGGGCTGATATAGCCCGTCACGCGCAAACCTTCATCCTCTAAAGTCACTTCCAACATCTGCCGGGCAGTCTCCACGCCAAATAGCTGCGCCAACACCTCGCGGCGATCCCCGTTGCCACTTGTTTGCAACGCAGGCCGTCCATCCTGAAACAGTTGCAACGCCACATCTGCATAAGCCAATGCATAGCGGCTCAACAACGCATCAATCTGTTGCCGTTCCGTTGCATCCTGCTTCAAAAACTTCAGGCGTGCCGGCACATTGTAAAACAAGTCTTCCACCCGCACCACCGTGCCAATCGGTGCGCCAATCCGCTCCAAAGCCCCCATTTGCCCGCCTTCCACCATCAGGCGCGCCCCTGCTTCAGCATCCTCTGTGCGAGAGACAAGCGTTAAACGCGCCACCGAGCCAATCGAGGCCAATGCTTCACCGCGAAAGCCCAACGTATGAATATGGAACAAATCATCCGCATTGCGCAACTTGCTCGTTGCGTGACGCGCCAGCGCCAACGCCACCTCATCCGCCGGAATGCCACAGCCATCATCCGCCACTTCAATCAGCCGCCGCCCAGCCGACTCCACGCGCACCACAATTCGGCGCGCATGTGCATCCAGCGCGTTTTCCAACAATTCCTTCACCACCGAAGCAGGCCGTTCCACCACTTCACCGGCAGCAATTTGAGAAGCAACATCATCGGGCAAAATTTGTATCGGCATCTTTGTCTCCCAACCCTGTAATTATACCGTAAGGCGCTTGTTTTCGCTTCCGCTTGTGCTATAATCTTTTCCATGTTTTCAAAATCCATTCTATTCTTTGATCTCGATGACACCCTCTACCCACCCAACAACAACCTGTGGGATTCGATCAGCCAACGCATGGAGCGCTATATTCAAGAAAAATTTGGCCTGACTGCCGAGCAAGCATCGAAACTGCGTGAGACCCTCTATTGCACCTATGGCACAACCTTGCGCGGGCTACAAGCCACCTATCACATTGACGAAATAGAATACCTGAACTACGTTCACGATGTTCCGCTTGAGCAGTACATTCACCCTAACCCCGATCTGCGCGCCCTGTTACAACGCTACCCTCAGCCCAAAATCGTCTTCACCAATGCCGATCAGGCACACGCGCAACGAGTCCTCAACCGGCTTGGAATTCGCGATATATTTGACGCCATCTACGATATCCTCGCCATTGCACCCTACTGCAAGCCCATGCCCGAAGCCTTTGAAATCGTCTTACAGCAAACCGGTGCCGACCCCACTGCCAGCGTGTTCATAGACGACATGCCCAAAACTTTGCAAACAGCCCGGCAACTAGGGTTCACCACCGTCCTTGTCGGTGAACGCCAACAGTCAGATATCGCCCATTTCTGCATTCCCTCCATTCTCGACTTATCCAAAGTTCTGCCACCGCCCCAATGAACGAACGTTTTTTTGCCATTCTCTGCCTGGGATTGATCATTCTCATCCCCAACATCATCCTTTTCTCGCTGCTTTTGCGGCGCAAACCGCTGCGTCTACCCTTCTTCCACACCGCCAACTGGAACCGCATTGCGCGCACAGCCCAACATCCCTGGAATCAGGAAGACGCCCAACTGGAAGAACTCTCTCAACGCGTCCAACAAATTCAATCCCCGCCTCATGATCCTTTAACCCCACCGAAGTAAAATTATCCTATCTCTTTTCAGGAGTTGCCTACCATGTCAAAAGCCTTAAGAATCATTCTCTCACTCGTCGTCATCCTGTTTTTGATGACGTGTGCATTCACAGGCGGGGTTGTGACCGGTTGGTCCATCCCTCGCAACCTTGCTCGCAATCTGCCCATCCCCATCCCTGTTCCGCAAGAAGTGACCAGCCAAGACACCGGCACACCATCAGAATTAAGTGAACTCTTCCAACCATTCTGGTATGCCTGGCAATTGGTCCATCAAAACTATGTAGACCAACCCGTCAACGACACAGTTTTGATGCAAGGTGCCATTCGCGGCATGATGCAATCTCTCGGTGACCCGCACACCTCTTACATGGATCCCGACCAATATCGTCAGGCAAACACACCACTAGAAGGCGAATATGAAGGCATTGGGGCCTGGGTAGACATTAGCGGTGAATATCTGAAAATTATCAGCCCAATGCCCAATTCCCCCGCCGAAAAAGCTGGCCTCAAAGCTGAAGACCAAATTGTTGCCGTAGATGGCGAAGATGTAACCGGAATGGATGGCAACTTAGTGTTGCGGCGCGTGCTTGGCCCCGCCGGAACTCAGGTCACCCTCACCATCCGTCGCCCAGAAATGACCGAAACCTTTGATGTCACCATCACGCGAGCAAAAATCGTCATCCCCAGTGTTGAAAGCAAAATGCTCGAAGGCAACATCGCCTACATTCAAATCTTCACCTTTGGCGAAAACACCGAAAAAGACCTGCGCCAACAGCTGGAAGACCTAATGGCCCAAAACCCGGTTGGGATTATCCTTGACCTGCGCAACAATGGCGGCGGATATCTCTATACTGCCGTTGCCGTCGTCTCTCAATTCATCTCCTCTGGCCCCGTCTTATACGAAGTCTACGGCGACGGCAAACGGGATACCTACAAAGCCCTCGGCAATGGCATTGCAACAGAAATCCCATTGGTCGTACTCGTCAACGAAGGCACTGCTTCTGCCTCTGAAATCACCGCCGGCGCCATTCAAGACTACCAACGCGGCACACTGGTTGGCACAACCACCTTCGGCAAAGGCTCTGTGCAAATCTGGCAACCCCTTGGCACCGATGATGGCGCTGTGCGCATCACCGTGGCGCGTTGGCTCACCCCCAAAGAGCGCCAAATCAATGGCATTGGT
>JAIWNK010000030.1 GCA_020216845.1 Anaerolinea sp.
GAACAGCTGGAACAGATCCAACGAAGCAAACACACCTTGCACACTGGCCACCAGGAACATCAGGAAGGCGAAGAATTCACGTGGACGATCCTCCACCCGCCAAGACACCAACACCCCGCTCACTGCCACCAAACCACCCAACAGCAGCAGCGGCAAACTGATGCCATCGGCCCCAACGTGATAGCCAATCCCTAAGGCGGGCAGCCAGGGCATCCGCTCCTGAAATTGATACCCCCCTGCCGAAACATCGTAGCCGAAATAGGCCACCAACGAAAACACCAGCGTCAGCAGTGCCCCTACCAATGCCAGCCCGCGAATCCAGCCGCGCCGCTCTTCAGGCAGGGCGAGCAGGATCACCCCAACCAACAGCGGAATGAAAATGATGAGGCTCAACAATGGAAACATCATCACTCACCTCTCAAAACCACAATGCAACGGCCCGGTTGATCATTTCCAGCAGCCAGGCCGGCCAAACGCCCAGTGCCAACATCAGCGCCATCAAAGGCGCAATCACCACCAGCTCACGCCGGTTCATATCCTTCAACTTCCCAACCCAACGTTCATTCAGCGGACCCTGCAACACCTTGTATAGCGCTTTCAACAAATACGCGCCAGTGAAGAACAAGCCAATCAAACTGATCGCCGTCGCCACCATCAACAACGGCCAGGCGCCGCGCAACACCAGGAATTCCGCCACAAACCCACTCAGGCCCGGCAGCCCAAGCGCCCCCATCGTCGTAAACATCAGCACGGAGCCATACACCGGCAGCACCGCATACAAACCACCAAACTCTTCCAGGTCGCGCGTATGCGTCCGATCATAAATAACGCCAACCAGAAAGAACATGCCCGCTGCGCTCAACCCATGGCTAAACATCTGCATCACAGCTCCGTTCAAAGCCAGGTTGGCACTCAGCGCATCTGCAGCGCTATTGCTCGCTTTAGCCGCTGCCGCTACAGCCAGCACCACAAAGCCCATGTGATTAATTGAAGAATACGCCACCAGACGTTTGAAATCGCGCTGCCCAAAGGCCGCCAATGCCCCAAACACAATTGCTGCAGCTGCAAGCCCAGCCAGCCAGCCAGCAAACTGCTTTGCCTCCGCCGGATAAAGCGGCAAGACCAGGCGCAAAAACCCATAAGCGCCCAGTTTGAGCAACACCCCAGCCAAAATCATCGAACCAGCGGTTGGCGCCTCCGTATGCGCATCGGGCAGCCAGGTATGAAACGGCCACACCGGCACCTTGACCGCAAACGCCACCACAAACGCCCAAAAAGCGACTGCCTTCACCGTTCCAATACTCCAGCCAATCGGCAGATTCAGCGTTTGCAAACGAGGCCAAATGCGATACAGCTCCGTCAGGTCAAACGTACCGGTTGCGGCACCCATCAGCTGTGTTGCCAACAGCAACCCCAGCGACCCGCCAATGGTGAACAGCATGAACTTCAACGAAGCATAATTGCGGTTTTTGCCGCCCCATTGCTGAATAATAAAGTACATTGGCACCAGGCCCACTTCCCAAAAGACGAAGAACAGCAGCAAGTCCAGCGCCAAAAACACACCCAACATTCCCGTTTCCAACAACAGGAACAGGAACAAATACGGCTGAACGCGCTCTTCAACGTTGAACGATGCCAGCAAGGCCAATGGCGTCAGCAACGTCGTCAACAACACCATCGGCAGCGAAATTCCATCCACGCCCAGGTGATACGATGCATTCAGCGCTGCATACCAACTCACCTTTTCTTCAAATTGAAAACCAGCTGAACCGTCAAACTGCGCCCACACGACAAGGGTCAGCCCCAGTGGAACCAGGCTACTCAGCAGCGCAAACCAGCGCAGCAACGCCGGACGGTTCTTCGGCAACAGCAACAGCACCAAGGCCGCCACCGTCGGCGAGAACAAAATCCATGTCAAGAGATGATTCTGCATGCCTGCCTCCCTGCTGCGCCTAGAATACCACCAACAAAATGAATGCCACCCCAGCGGTCACCACCCCAATCACCGCCGTCAGCATATACGTTTGCTCATGTCCGTTTTGCAAGGGCGAAAGTACCATCCCAAGCCAACGCGCCCCCCGCCCAACGCCATCGCCAGCGCCATTCACCACCGGCAAGTCAAACCAGCGTCGCAGCACCTCGCCCAGCCAAATGCCAAACCGTCCCAGCCCATGCAAAATGCCATCCAACACGCGCCGATCCATCCAATCGGCGACCAGGGTTTCAGAGAGCCAGCGCGCCGGACGAATCAACAGCCACGCATAGAACTCATCTATATAATACTTATTCTTCAGCAGGCTATACACCGGTCCCAATGTCTTTGCCAGTGGATCCGCTGCTCCAGCAACTTGCCGCCGATAAACCAACCAGCCGAGCAATAATCCCCCCAGCGAAACAAGCAACGACGTCAAAAGTGGCACAGGGCTATGCGAAACCTCATGCTCCAATGCATGACCACCAACAAACTCGCCAAACCAATTGGGGATCAATCCACCCAGTCCCGGAAACGTCTCCGGAATGCCAGCCCACCCCGCTGAGACCGCGAACACCGCCAGCACGCCAAGCGGCAACGTCATCTCCCAGCGCGACTCGTGTGCATGTTCCGCTGCCTTGCTGCGCGGCGTGCCCAAAAAGGTCAGCGTAATCTGCCGCGCTGTATAGAAAGCCGTCAACAAAGCTGCCAGTGCCAAAACGACAAATACCACCACAAAACCGCCGTTCAATGCCCCGCTCAAAATCTCATCCTTCGACCAAAAACCTGCCGTTAGCAAAGGCGCCCCGGCTAGCGAAAGCCCGCCCAACAGGAAAGTCACAAAAGTCACCGGCATCTTCTTGCGCAGCCCCCCCATCTTGTGCATATTCTGCACATCCTCGTGCTCGCCCGTGTGCAATGCCCCATGCTCCATGCCGTGAATGACCGAGCCAGAGCCCAGGAAAAGCAACGCCTTGAAGAAAGCATGCGTCACCAGGTGAAACACTGCCGCGGCATATGCACCAATTCCCAACGCGGCAATCATATAGCCAAGCTGTGAGATGGTCGAATAGGCCAGCACGCGCTTGATGTCATCTTGCGCCAAGGCAATCGTCGCCGCGAACAACGCCGTACCCGCCCCAATCACCGCCATGACCATCATCGTCGGCGTCAATGCCATGCCCGGCTGCCAGCCAGCCGAAAGCAACGGGAAGAAACGCGCCGCCAGATACACGCCCGCTGAAACCATCGTCGCCGCATGAATCATCGCCGAAACGGGCGTAGGCCCTTCCATTGCATCCGGCAACCACACATGCAACGGGAACTGCGCCGACTTGCCTACCACCCCCAAAAACAGCAACAGCCCTATCAACCCGGCCCATGAAAGGCCCAACACCGGCGAAACCTGACCGGCCAAGGCTGCCAAAACGCTTGCATTGCCCAAAATATCCGCAAAGCGCAATGTTCCAGTCAAAGAATACAAGATTGCCATGCCCAACAACAGGAACATATCACCGACACGCGTTGTCAAAAATGCCTTGACCGCTGCTGCTCGAGCAGAGGGCTTGCCATACCAAAAGCCAATCAACAGGTAAGAGCACAGCCCCATCACTTCCCAGCCAACAAACAATGTCAGCAAATTATCGCTCACCACCAACAAATACATTGCAAAGGCAAACAAGCTAATCAAAGCAAAGAAGCGCGCATACATCGGCTCGAGCGATGGCACATGATGCTTATGCCCATCCACCCCCTTGACCAGCGCACCGTGCGGCGGCAATCCAGCACGATCATCCACACCTCGTTTGGCGCCAAAGTTGTGATAGCCAACGCTATAAATGAAAATCATCAACACGGTCCAGGCCACAAAAAACAGCGTCACCGCCCCCAACGCGTCCATCTGCACGCCCACGGTCAGCCACGTCTCACCGGTCGGCAGCCACAACACCCACCCCCCAAAAGGATGCTCCGCCAGGTGTTCGGTTGTAACCGCACGCCAAAAGACCAACATGCTCCCCAGCCACGAAAGCCCGGCTGCACCAATTGCCAGCGAATGACTCAGCCGGTTTGACCGATTGGCAAACAACACAATCGCCCCAAACGCCAGCAGCGGCGGCAAGGGCAACAACCACAGTACAGGCACAACCCATTCACTCATCATTGCCTAGCCCTTCAACAAGTCCATATCATTCGCCACTGCGGTATGCAGCCGCCGATATGCCGAGATGATCAACGCCAGCCCCACCGACGTTTCCGCTGCCGCCACCACAAATACGATTGCCGCAAACGTCAATCCATCCAACTGTGGAACCCCAGCCTGTTGCACCCAATAGTGCCAAAAAGCCAACAAATTGACAATCACTGCGTTCAACATCATCTCGACCCCAATCAAAATGCCAATTGCGTTCTTGCGTGTCAACGCGGTAAACAAGCCAACGGCAAATAGCGCCGCCGCAAAAATCAGGTACCATCCCAACGGAATCATGATTGCCCTCCCGGACGGGACATGGCCAAATAAATAGCCGCCACCATCGCTGCCAACAATAACACCGAAGCCACTTCAAACGGAATCAGATAGCGCATTGGATCTACCAACGCCAGCCCCCAATCGGTCATTGCCTCTGCCTCACGCGGCAGCTCTTCCAGCAACACCTGAAAGCCCGGCCAACGGTTGAGAATCACCAACGCCACCGCAAATACCCCACCCGCTGCCAGCGCCGCCAACCACCACCAGCGATGATGCACCGCCCCCTGCTCTTCGGTCAGACCACGCGTCAGCATCACCGCGAACAAAATCAAAATCGCAATTGCACCGATGTAGACCAACACCTGCACCACTGCAAAAAAGCCCGCCTGCAAGGTAGCCAGCAAAATTGCCACGCCCAAGAGCGTCAACACCAACCACAGCGCAGCATGCATCGTACGCCGCGCTCCCGCCACAAACCCTGCCGAAGCCAACGTTACCGCAGCCACCACCAGGAAGATGATCTGCAAGGCATTCATTCGGCACCTCCCTGCTGCGGACGGGCAACCGGACGCCGTACACTCGTCACCTCGCGCCGCACGCGTCGCCGCTCATAGCGCTGCAACAACCCATTGACCACCCACAGCACCAGCCCATTCAACAAAATCAACACGACCACTCGCCAGCCCAGAGCCAGCCCTTCCAACAGCTTATTCGTCAGCGCCGTCACCAGCAACACCGCCAGTGAAAGCGGCGTTAGCAACTTCCAGTTCAAATCCATCATCTGATCCATGCGGAAGCGCGGCAACGAACCGCGAATCAACACGGTCAAAAAGTATACAATCCCTGTTTTGACGACGTAGTAAATGAATCCCAGGATGGGAATTTGCTCCGCCCCCGGCCCACGCCATCCCCCCAGGAAGAGCGTCGTGAACAACAAAGCTGCGGTAAAAGCGTGCAGAAACTCCCCCACATAAAACATGCCAAATTTCAGGCCGGAATATTCAACGTTGAACCCCGAAACCAATTCCGACTCCGCCTCAACCAAATCAAACGGTGAACGCCCCACCTCCGCAATCGAAGCAATGAAAAAGATCAGAGCCGCCACCGGTGAGACCAAAATGTACCACACCGTTTGCCGTTGCACAATCTCATTCAAGCTCAGCGAACCGGCCATCATCACCGGCACCAACAAGGCCACCACCATCGGCGTTGCATAAGAAATCATTTGCCCCACCGCCCGAAACGCACCCAGCAAAGCATATTTATTGTTCGAGCCCCAACCGGCCATGACGATTGCCAACTCCCCCATCGAAGCAATCGCAATCACAAACAACAGGCCCACATTCAAATCCGCCCCATAGAAGGTGATGCTAAATGGAATGACCGCCCAAACGACCAACACCGAAGCCACCGAGAGCACCGGCGCCAGATTATACGGCAACCAATCCACCCCAATCGGCGTAATGTATTCCTTGGTAAAAATCTTCAACATATCCGCCACCGACTGGAACAAGCCCCATGGACCAATCCGATTTGGACCAATTCGGTCTTGAATGCGCGCAATCACTTTGCGCTCAAACCAAATCAGCAGCATGACAAACAGCATTGCTCCGGTCGCCAGGATAAACGAACCCAGTGCAAAACCGATTGCCTGCGCCACGCCCGGCGCTACGCCCCATCCAGCCAGCACCCCATAAAACCAGGTCGTCAAAAACCCAATCGGATCTCTCAAAAAGTCCCACAAGCTCATTGTTGCCTCCCGTGCTGTTTCAGACCCATTCAAGTGCCCCCTTACGCCAGGCATACACCAGCCCACCAAGCAAAATCAGCACAAACAGCGCTGCTTCCAGCACACCGAAAAGCGTCATCTGATGGTAGGCCACTGCCCAGGGGTAAAGCAACACGGTTTCAATGTCAAAAATCAGGAAGATCAGCCCAAAGATGTAATACTGCACCTTGAACTGCACCCGCGCCTCACCCACCGTTTCCATGCCGCATTCATAGATGGCCTGTTTGGCCGGGTTTGGCTTCTTGGGCGCCAAAATGCCAGCAATGGTAATCGCCGCTGCTGGCAAAAAGAGCGCCACCACAAAGAACATCCCCACGTACAGCCAATCGCTCCACATAAGTCACCTCTTACCCAACCGATCGAGGAATTTTGCGCTATGGTGCAACGCACATTTAATTGTATCATAACTTGAGTAAATCGAAATCAGATAAACCGGATATTTTTAGAATTGTTTCCGGCCCCAAAACAACGGGCGCACCCAGCGGATGCGCCCGTTTCCATGCCCACACGTTCGCCAAACATTCAGCGTTCCACCACGCTCAGCTCCAGCCCACCCGCTGCACATGCCGACTGAACAGCCTCGCGCACTGCCAAATCCGGCAGCGGGAAACCCGTCCGCTCCAACCAAAAGATTTGCTCCCCTTGTGGCAACTGCGCCAACGCATCTTGCAATGCCTCCAGCGACACAGCTGCTGCCCGCACTTCATCTTCTGTTTTTTCACGATTGGTGCCAGGCAACAGGGCAAATTGCCACTCTGCGCCTTGCTGCCAGCTATACAGCTCATAGCCCTTCATTGCCAGGCCAGGTACAAAATCAGCCTCACTCTGTACCGCCTCGCGGCCCGCATCTCCTTTGGGTGCACAACCTGCCAGCAACAGACCAGTCAAAAAGATCACCAACATGCACTTCTTCATTTCAAACAGCCTCCATATTCATAGTTTGCTCATTGCAACCCATAGGTCAGGCTGACCTCAGCCCGCACCGCCACCTGTCCCAGGCTCACCGGACCCAAGTCCTCACCGTTGCCGCTGTTTGCCCCAGATGGGGTGACATTCTGCACTGTGTTTTGCACCCACAGGTTAGCGCTGTGCCCCCCATACCACCCCCCCGAGTAATAAGACCAGGTATTTTCCTGAATGCTCAGCACACAGCCGATATCGGCTCCCGCTGCATTGGCAAGAGCTTGCGCCTTCTCCGCCGCCGCCTGCACCGCCAGTTGACGTGCCTGATCGCGATAGGTGCGCAGGTCGCTGACGTAAAATTCCACATTCGACACCTGATTGGCCCCGGCATTTAGCGCCGCTGTCACGACTGCGTTCGTCTTGCTCACATCACGCAAAGTCACTGCAATGGTATTGCTGATACGATAGCCCTTAAACTTCAAGGTACCATAATCTTCATAGACTGGCTGTACCACATACCAATCGGTTGCAATGTCCTTGTCCTCAATTCCCTGACCCTTCAGCGCCTTGCGAATCTCAGCCATGGTGCGAGAATTGCTTTGCTCCACTTCATATATAGTCAAACCATTCGTTTCGATGCCCAACTGAATCAAGGCACGATCCGGTGACACGTTCAACAGTGCTGCCCCACTGACCTGCACCGAACGGCTTGCGTCACAAGCCAACTGAGGTGTCGCCTGAGCGCCTATCGCCGGAATCGCTCCACCCCAGCCGGCCAAAACCAGCAAGAGCACTGTTACCAGCGCCACATTCAATGCAATTGAAATCGTTTTCATTTTGTTTCACTCCTGACTTGAATTTTCCCCATCATACTGTGTTACCAAGTCAGGTTTGCGGCAGAAATGTGTCAATCCATGGCTTTTGGCAGCCAAAATTGCATCGTTGTACCATGCCCCGGCTCGCTCAATGCCTCAATCTGTCCACCTTGTGCCAGCACCAACGAACGCACAATCGCCAGCCCCAAGCCCGTTCCACCAGTTTGCCGGGTACGTGAACCATCCACACGATAAAAGCGCTCAAAGACAAATGGTAGATGTTGTGCAGCAATGCCCGGCCCGGCATCCTGCACCGCAAACAGCACCCGATCTGCTGCGCCCCACACCCGCACCTGCACCGCAGAACCCTCCGGAGCATAACGCAACGCATTATCGAGCAAATTATCCAGCACCTGCGCCAAACGGTCAGCATCCGCCCACACCCACAGCCCGGCTTCTGCTGTCACATCAATGCTCACACTGCGGGAGGCAGCCAGTTTGCGCATCCCCTCAGCACGCCTATGCGCCACCTGCCCGGCATCCAATCGCTCACACTCCAGGTGCAAATTGCCCGCCCCGGCGCGCGTCAGCATCAGCAATTCGTTGACCATGCGAATCAATCGCTCTGTTTCAGCCTGCATTCCACGCAACAACGGCCCGCGTCCCTCCACATCATCCAGAGCGCCATCTTCAAGTGTTTCCACCGTTCCCTTAATAACCGTCAACGGCGTGCGCAGCTCATGCGAAACATCGGCAATGAAGGCATTCTTGGCCTGCTCGGCCTGCTGCAAACGCTCCATCATGGCATTGAAAGCTCGAGCAAGGCGCTGCCCTTCAACAAATCCGGCCTCAGTCAAAATTGCATACTGCAAATTGCCCGCCTGCACCGCATCAGCTGCTGCGGCCACTTGCTCCACCGGATGCGCAATTCGCCCGGCGAGCACCACCCCGACCGCCCCGGCCAACAGCGCCGCCAACAGCCCAACAGCCACAAGCTGCACAGCGGTCCTCCACGGCAGCCCACCTGCCGGCAAAGGCATCGCCAGATAAACAACCCCGCTCAACGTCCCGCGCTCATCCTGCACAGGTGCAGCAGCATACACCACTCGCCGCCCATTCACCCGTCGCACCGCCGTCGCCGCCTGCCCGCGCAACGCACTTGCCACCTCCGGGCGCAGACGCAATTCCGCCGCGCTGACCCACTGCATACGCTCCGCCTCCGGCACCGGCAACAATTCATCCTGCACGGTCAGCAAATTCAGCACCACGCCGCCACGCTCATCCAGCAGCCGGGTGTGAATTCCTGGCAGCGCGTTGGTCGTCTGCACATAGCCCTGCGGCTGCCCAATCACCTCCTGCGGCAGGCCCGCCACAGCCAGAGAATCTGCCAGGCTGCGCGCCTGTGCCAATAGATTCTCAGCCTGCGTTGTGCGATACATCGCCTCAACCACAGCCCAACTCAATCCGCCGGCCAGCAACATCCCGGCCACAAGCACCACCAAAAAGCTTAGCCCCAGGCGCACTCGCAACGTGTGCAGCCTCATCCCTTGCCCTCCAGGCGATAACCCAGCCCGCGCACCGCCTCAATGCAATCCGCTTCAGCATCCGCAGCGCGCAACCGGGCGCGCAAGCGCTTCACCGCGCTATCTACCGCGCGAGTATCTCCAGCAAAATCGTAGCCCCATACTTGTTCCAACAGCCGCTCACGCGTCAGCACCCGTCCAGCATTGCGCAGCAAACATTCCAACAGATCAAATTCCAGGCGCGTCAGCGGCAATTCCTGCTCATCAACGCGTGCCTTGCGTGCTTCCAGATCCAGGATGATGCCATGCGGCCCGCGCAGCAATCCGCCGCCCACCCCGGCTGCTGCCGTTTCCGCAGTGCGCCGCAGCACCGCCCGAATGCGCGCCAGCAGTTCGCGCACGCTAAACGGTTTGCAGACGTAATCATCCGCCCCCACCTCCAGCCCTACCACGCGATCCACCTCTTCACCGCGCGCCGTAATCATGATAATTGGCACCATACTGACCTTACGCAGCGCCCGGCACACCTCC
>JAIWNK010000031.1 GCA_020216845.1 Anaerolinea sp.
GCTGCTCGCCCCGTCACAACCAACCCCATCTGCAACCACATCCCCCACCCTCAGCCCAACCACGCCATTGGCAATTGTCTCAACAACGCCACCCACACCGACCCATCAACCGCCAACCGACACTCCACCACCCCCACCAACGCCCACACCGACCAGTGCACCCCTTGCTCCAACTGACACGCCCCCCATGGCTACCCCTACCGGCGGCAGTGCGTTGATTGCCTTTGCCTCCGATCGCAGCGGCAGCTTCCAAGTCTGGGTCATGGAAAGCGACGGCAGCAACCCACGTCAGGTTACCGATCTCATTGATGGCGCCTGCCAACCCGACTGGTCACCCGATGGACAGCAACTGGTCTTCACCTCACCCTGCCCACGCCGCCAGGATTTGTATCGCAATTCTAGCCTCTATCTGATTCGCAGCGATGGCACCGGACTGACACCGCTCCTCTCCATGCCCGGCGGTGATTACGACCCAGCCTGGTCACCTGACGGCAAAACAATTGCCTTCACGTCCCTACGCGATGGCAACGCCCCCCACATTTACTTCTATGACCTCGCCACCAATCAAGTGCAGCGCTTCACCTCGCTCAACAGCAGCGACCGACGCCCCGCCTGGTCACCCGACGGCCAGCAAATTGCCTGTGAAAGCACCGGCCTTGGCAAACCGCAAATCTGGTTGCTCAGCTTAGATGGCAAACAGCGCCGCGAATTCTCCAAATTGGACGATCTACCGGATTATGCACCAGCCTGGTCACGAGATGCGCAAGTAATCTACTTCAGCCAGGGCAACTCACTCTCCTACATCATCGCCAAACGCACCAACCTGCCAGGCGCCGATGAAGTGCGCATCGGCGAGCGCGTCAAAACGGCCCTCAACGTCAGCGCTTCACCGGATGATTTCTGGCTGGCATTTGAAAGCTGGACAGATGGCAATTATGACATTTACACAATGAACCGCACCGGTGCCAACCTCACCCGTCTGACCAGCGACCCCAGTGTAGATATTGACCCGGTCTGGCAGCCGTAACTTATTCCTGCAATTGTGCTGCATAAACACTGGCAAACAGAGCAGGCGTCCCACCCGTATGCCAGAACAAAACGCTTTCATCGCGGCGGAATGTGCCCGCGCGTATCAAGCTAATCAATCCAGCTGCGGCGCGCCCCGTATAAACCGGGTCTAGCAGCAGCCCCTCATGTTTTGCAAACAAACGAATTGCCTCAATCTCTGGCGCGCCCAACACACCATACCCGGCGCCCAAAAATCCATCCTCCACCCACACATCTTGCGCCGTAACCCGTGGCAACGCCTCATCCATCCGTTCTGCTGCCTGATTGGCCAACTCAGCTACCTTTTCTGCCAGTTCCAACCGGCTATGATCAATGCTAATGCCTAGCACTCGCCCTCGCCAACCGGAACGCTTAGCCCCCAACACCAGCCCAGCCTGTGTTCCGCCCGAAGAAGATGCGACCACCATCGTATCCATCGGCATTCCCTGCATCAAAAACTCTTCAAACGCCATGGCATAGCCCAGCGTGCCAATCGGCGTCGAGGCCCCAAGCGGAATCAGATGCGGACGCCGTCCTTCTGCCCAAGCCCGTTCAAACACTGATTGCAAAGTCTGTTCCCGCTCAGCGCGCGTTGTCCAAACCACTTCGGCGCCGAACAATTGATCGAGCAAAAAGTTACCATCCGCCTGTTGCGGGGGCTGCCCCGAAAGCACCAAAATGCAGCCCAACCCCAACCGTGCAGCTAGGGCAGCAGTCTGCCGACAATGATTGGACTGGGCCGCGCCCACCGTTATCAACGTCCTCGCCCCGTGCGCCATTGCCTCAGCCAACACAAACTCCAACTTGCGCAACTTGTTGCCGCCGAATGCCACGCCCGTCTGATCATCGCGCTTGACGAAAATCTGCGGCCCGCCCAAAGCAGCGCTCAAATTGGGCAATGGCTCAATCGCTGTCGGCAAATGTGCCAAACGAATCCTTGATACATTCATGCTCCAACCTCCTGACGGGTACGCGCCTTGCCGCGCCGTCGCATCCAATCTAACACACGCGGCAAAAGGCGCGTCCACACTGAGTAGAAAACCGGGTTTGCCACATAATCCCAAGCCCCCAAGCCACGCCAAACGGTTCCCCCCAACCCTTCTTTGAAGCGAAACACCCCCCACATCGAATCGCTTTCATCAAACACATCCGGTGCCCCCCACAAATCATAGGTCATACAGCCGCGCTCGCGCGCCAAACGCATCGCCTCCCACTGCAAAAGGTAATTTGGCATTTTATCACGGTGCTCTGCTGCCGACATCCCATACAAATACCATGCTCGTCCGGCAAACCAAAACAACCAAACAGCTGCCACTGCCTGCCCATCCACCTCAGCGATTAATGGCAGCGCCATCTCACGCGCCATAAACAGCGCCCACACCTGACGATAATAAGCCTCTGGACGAATGACAAATCCATCCCGCACCGAAGTCTGCGCATACAAGCGGTAGAGCAATCCAAAATCACTCTCCCCCCCCAATCGCACAGTAACCCCCTTGCGCTGCGCCAGGCGCAAATTGTATCGAGCTTTTTGCTTCATGCGCGCCAGCCAGGTTTGCTCATCACCCCGCAAGTCAAGCAAGACTGTATTGCGAAACTGAATCTGTTCTGCCGAAAAGCGCCAATTGCGCCGCTCCAATTCTGCGCGCACCGCTACCCCTTCTGACAGCCCCCCCCCCTCCTCATCTTCACATATGCCACGTCCCAGCCATACTTCCGCGTCCAACTTTAAAAACAGGGCGCGCTGCTGATGAGCAAGAGCTTGCAAATCATCCAACACCCGGTTGCGTAACGCCACATCCCCCCAATCCAACAAAGGCCCACGCGGCGCATACAACATGCCCAACCCCAACGGCAACGCCCGACGCAACAGCAAAACTGCCGCCCGCACTTGCTCACCCTCTTGCCAGACAAATCGCTGCGAGCTCCACCCCAAAGATTGTTTCACTTGCGCCCATTCGTTTGTCTGCAACAAATGTGCCCCAGGCAGTGCAGCGACAATCTCATTCCAGCCTTCCGCTGCATGAGCAGTCATCACCAGGCTCACCTGCCCACCTCCTTGGAATGCAGCCAGGCCAGAATCGTCTCGCGATGCCCGGCGCCAGCCAAATCCTCCGGAAGGTCTTGCGCGTTAAAAAAGCCTAATCCATCGGTTTCGTGACTCATGTGCAATTCGCCAGCAAGAATCTGACAAGCATAAACCACCAGCACCCCCGGCCCACGTGGGTCATCATCAAAATACAGCACGTTCATCAGTCGTTCAGCTTGCACACGCAGCCCAGTTTCCTCATAAACCTCACGCTCTGCTGCGTGAGCCGGAGATTCATCCACTTCCACATAGCCAGCTGGCAAATACCAACAGCCGCGCCATGGCTCATAAGCCCGTCGTGCCAACAGCAAAGATCCATCCACCTCAATCAGCGCTGCTGCGCCAATTTTCGGCTGCGCATAATAGACCCAACCACACGCGGGGCAAACCAGGCGCTCTCGCTCTTGCTGCACAAGCTGCAACGTTGTACCGCATTCCAGGCAATATTTGACCATACGCTTTACACCGCTCTTCCCATCCGCTGTGCATACCAACCATACAGACGATATACCAACGGCTGATAAATATAATTCCAGGCCTGCGCTGCTCGCCGCACCTCTCCACCGAAACCGCGCTTGAAACGATACACGCCCCACAGGCCATCACTATGCTGTGTGAAGCCCGCCTCCAGCTCCGCCTCATCCACATCCGGCACGCCCCACAAATCATATTCCAGACAACCCCGCGCAGCTGCCCAACGCATCGCCTCCCATTGCAGCAAATAGGTCGGCATCCGGTTGCGCTCTTCATCATTTGAAGCACCGTATAAATACCAGGCACGCTGTCCGACGTAAAACACCATCAAGGCCGCCAAAGGCCGCCCGTCAAATTCAGCCTGCAGCAATGCTGCCTGTCCTTGCCGGACAAACAGATCATAGGCCCGTTGATAATAGGCCAGCGAATGCACACCGAACCCATCTCGTTTTCCAGTCACCTGCATCAACGCGTGAAACGTCTGCACATCCTCAGTTTCTCTTACCGTCACACCTTTGCGCTCTGCCAGACGAATGTTATAGCGCGTCTTGGGTTTCATGCGCTCTAACCAATCAGCCTCACTACCACGCAAGGAAACGACCACCGTTCGCCGGGGTTGAATGGCAGCTGCAGGCACAAATCCTGGCCATTCGCGCTCGCCTTCGGCCCATGCATCCGGTTCCACCTTCAAGAAAAACGCCCCGTGTTGCCGACAAATGCGATGCACCTCAGCCCATAGCGCATCACAATCATCCCCCAGCGGGCCCTTGGGCAGATAAGCCATCGTCAGCCCAGGCGCAAAACGGCGGAATAAAACCTGTGCTCCACAGCCCCCAACCCGCACGCGAATCACCCGCCAGCCAAAAGCCGCCTTCAGTTCCCCCCAGGCAGCTTGTTGCAACACGTGCGCCTGCGGAAAACCCGCCGAAAATTGTTGCCACTCAGAAAAAGTCAAGATCGTCATTCAATCGCCGTCATCTCAGGCGGCGGGGTGCTGCGCACCTGCGCCCCAGGAATCAATTCATCAAGCAAAGCCACAATCTCGGCACTTTTTCCCGCGCGTGCCAGTTCCTCCAAACGCTCAACTGCCTTTTGCAATGTTTCGCCCATCAAGGCTGGCTGATCTTCCAGCTGATAGATATCCGGATGCTCTGTCCGGGTAAATTGATGCCCTTCCTCTAACAAGTCTTCGCTCAATTTTTCGCCCGGACGAATACCGGTAAACACAATCTCAATATCCCGCCCCGGCTCCAACCCCGACAACCGAATCAAATCTTCTGCCAGATCCAAAATGCGCACCTGTTGGCCCATATTCAAGACAAAGGTTTCCCCCCCTTTGCCAAGCCCAGCTGCTTGCAAAACCAGATTAACCGCCTCGGGGATTGTCATGAAAAATCGCCGCATGTCTGGATGGGTGATGGTGATAGGCCCGCCGCGTGCAATTTGTCGCTTGAAAATTGGCACCACACTGCCACGACTGCCCAACACATTGCCAAACCGCACAACAGCAAATGCCCGTCCCGAGCGCGCGGCTGCATCCAGCACAATCATTTCCGCCATACGCTTGGTTGCCCCCATGACATTGACCGGCAAAATCGCCTTGTCGGTCGAGATCATCACCATCCGCTCCACATCATGTTCCAAGGCCACCTGCACCAGGTTACGCGTTCCCAACACGTTATTGGTCACTGCCTCTGCAACATTCACTTCCATCAAAGGCACATGCTTATGTGCTGCCGCATGAAACACGACCTGAGGATGCGTATCATGAAATACCGCCCGCAAACGGGGCAAATCACGCACGTCAGCAATCACCGGACGCATCAGCTGCGAAGGGAAAGAATCGCGCAAATCCAGCAAGGCTTCAAAGATACTGTTCTCCCCATGCCCCAACAAAATCAACTCGCTTGGCCCCCAGCGCGCAATTTGTCGGCATAGTTCACGTCCAATCGAGCCGCCCGCCCCGCTCACCAATACCACCCGACCGGTCAGCGTCGCGCCGACCAAATCGTCCATCATGCGTGTTGGCTGACGGCGCAGCAAGTCGGTGATATCCACTTCGCGCAAACGGCTAACACTCACCTTGCCCCCAAGCAACTCATAAATGCCAGGCATTGTGCGAAAAGGGATGCCCTTCAAACGGCACACATCGCTCACCAAACGCACCACCCGCCCCGGCGCGGAGGGAATGGCAATAATAACTTCCTCCACATGTTGACGGTCAATCACATGCGAAAGATCGTTCAAGCGCCCCACAACCGGCACGCCATAAATCTGCTGCCGAAGTTTTGCCGGGTTATCGTCCAAAAAGCCAATTGGCGTCATGTTCAGCTGCGGATTCTTTTGCAGCTCCCGAATCACCAACGCACCCGCATCTCCAGCCCCAATCACCAATAAACGCCGTGAGCGCATCGCTCCCCCGGCCTGCGTATGTGCCCGCGCCTCAGCCAACATGCGCAAACTAAAGCGCAATCCGCCCACAAACAACACCGATAGCAACCAATCTATCACCAAGACAGTGCGCGGGAAACCATTAAAAGCGCCCAACGAAAATAGTCCAATCATCCCCAAAAACATCAAAATCGAGGCGCTTGTCACCGCGATGGCAATCAGTGTCAACTCGCGTGTACTGGCGTATACCCATAAGCGCCGATACAACCCAAAGTTATAATACACCAAGGGTTTCACCAACAATGCCAGCGCAACCATCCAATATGCCGAAGGTTGATAAAATAAAAAGGTTGTGCCGAGCTCCAAGCGCAAAGCATAACTAAAAAATACGCTTGCGACAATCAACACCAAATCGCCAAGCAGAATATAGCGATTACGAATATTGGGCTTTTTCATCAATCAACGGCCTTTCAAGCCAATCACGGAACCAACAGTCCGCAGCAAAATAGACAGATCCAGCCACAGACTACGATGCTTAATATAATACAAGTCATATTCAAGTTTTACTGCATTCTGTTCGGCGTTTGAAGCATACCCATAATTGACCTGCGCCCATCCCGTCAGCCCGGGACGCACAAACAGACGGGCGCGATAGAATGGAATTTTTTCCTGCAACATCTGCACCAATTCGGGGCGCTCAGAGCGCGGCCCAACCAGGCTCATCTCCCCACGCAGCACATTGATAAATTGCGGCAACTCATCCAAATGGCTTTTGCGTAAAAAACGCCCAACATGCGTCACCCGGTCATCGTGCTCCGATGCCGGTCGGGCAACACCATCTTTCTCTGCATCCTGACGCATACTCCGAAATTTAAGGATTTGATACGGCCTTCCATTTTTCCCCAAGCGTTCTTGTCCATAAAAAATTGGCCAGCCCGAATCAATCAACGTCAATATGCCGATGAATGGCGTGACTACGACCAAAATACACAATCCAATCAAGCTTCCCACAACATCCAACATGCGACTTGAAAATTCAGCCAGGCCCCCCATATTGGTCTGATCCACAAACGAGCGCAGCACCCAATCCGATTCAAGCAAGAAAATCGGCACTCGACCCAACAACTCTTCATACACCGTTGGCATGGTCGTTACCTGAATTCCTGATTCCGCAGCCTCCAACAACGTTGCAAACATCTTCGGATTCATCTCGCCCGAAATGGCAAATACCAAATCTGTAACATGGTGTTCTTTGATAATCCCCATCAAATCGGCTGCACCGCCCAGAATTGGAAATCCTTCCACAGATTGGCCTTGCTTATCCGGGCTATCGTCTATCAAACCGACCAGGTAAAACGGCGGCGGCCAAAGCCCTTTAAAAATCTCCACCAATCTTGTGCCGCTCCGTCCAGCGCCAATGATTAATACCCGCCGCATAAACGAAGGCGATGTGAATACAGCAATGTAAATCAATCTCCATAACAACGTAAACAAATAACTAGCGATAACAAAAATCGCCACGCCCAGTCTCGGCAACGAATCGGGGGAAGACGTAAAATACACCGCAAGATAAATCATCAGACTCACCAACGCAATCACCGTCAGATCGCGGACGGTTTGCTTGCGATTGGCTGCTCGCGTCACATCATAGAGCTCCATCATCATCAGCAACCAGGCCACCGGCAGCAAGTAAAACCAAAACGGCACACGCTCGGTCAAGAAATTCAACGAAAATCGCAAATATTCTTTATTAGAAGAAGCCCATAAAAACAACGCCAAGGTCAATCCCAGCGAAACCGCCAACACGTCTCCCAAGAACAGGATCACCTTGCGCTCGCGCGGCTTAAGCCGCCATAACGGTTTCTGAAAAGATGAGTAAGCAGCCATAGGTCTCCAGAAATCTCAATTCAAGACTTTTTAATCACTGAACGAAGCGCACTCCACAAAAAGCCGCTTCCCCAAGAAAAATGCATCGTTGCAATTGCCAGGGCAACGCCCAGCATCAGACGCAAATCCTTCTTTCGCAGCGCAACCGGCAAACTACCCGCCAGCAAAATTAAGCTATACAGAGCCAGGCCTGCTGCCAAAGCCATGCGCGCCAGCGGCAAAAACAAAGCCAACACCGCCAATCCAATCACCCCCAATACAAACAGCGGCGGCAAAGCCTGCCTCCAGCGCAATGTTTTGGGATAGCGCCGCAACATCTGCCACTTCCAAAATCCATAGCGCAAATACTGCCGCGCCAACGCTGATAAGCTGCTGCGCGCAAAGTAGATCGAGCGGATTGTCGGGTCTAAATAGATCCGCCCACCCTGCTGCCGAATGCGGGCGTTCAACTCATAATCCTCATTCGAGAGCAACGTCTCATCAAAGCCGCCCAGGCGGTCAAACAACGTACGTTGATATGCACCAAACGGCACCGTATCTACCTCGCCCGCCGGACTATTCAACCGATAGCGCGCATCCCCAACCCCTAACGGATGAGCAGCTGCCGCCGCAATCGAGCGCGCCAGCCAACCTTGCCCCCCTGACTCAATTTGCCAAACCCCGCCCACATTTTCCCCTTTGCCTGCCTGCAAATCAGCTACACAGCGCGCCACATAGTCGCGAGCAGGCACCGCGTGCGCATCCATGCGCACAATCACCTCTCCACGCGCAGCCCGAAGAGCTGCATTCAGCCCCGCCGGAATGTGACGAGCAGGATTTTCAACCACGCGTACCATCAACTGCGGATGCGCTTGCTGAAAATCAGCGATCGCCTGTCGTGTGCCATCTGTTGAAAGTCCATCTGCCACAACCACTTCCATTTTCTCCAATGGATACGTCTGCATACACAAAGCATCAAGCAACAGCCCAATTGTCTTTTCTTCATTGAAGCAAGGCACAATCACCGAGACAAACGTCATTCCGTTCATCCTATCCATATCAAGCTCATCATCCTACTTCCGTGGAAAAGGTAATTTTACAACGAATGTGCTACCCTGACCAGGGCTACTGCGCACCAACAAATCCCCACCATGGGCACGGCAAATCTGCCGCGCAATTGGCAGCCCCAACCCGACCCCACCGCGCCCGCTTCGTCGAGAGCGGTCCACCTGATAAAACCGTTCAAAGATGCGGTCTTGCTCCTCCGCTGCAATGCCCACTCCACTATCACGCACCAGCATCATCAACCAACCAGGCTCGACCTGTGCGCTCAGCCATACAGTGCCACCAACTGACGTATAACGCAACGCATTATCCACCAGGTTAGAAAGCACCTGCATCAAACGATCACCATCCCCAACCAAGGCCAACCCTGCCGCTGCCTGCACCACCAATTGCACCTGAGCCTGTTGCGCCTGCACAGCAAATTTTTGCCGCACCTGCTCTAACAAAGCCAAAACATCCAGCGTTTCGCAGCGCAAATCAGCCACACCACTTTCCAAACGAGCCAGGGTCAACAAATCCAACACCAGACGATTCATTCGCCCCGCTTCTTGATACAGCACCTGTGCCGCCTCTTGCACTTGTTGCGGCGTCTGCACTGTCCCATCCAGAATTGCTTGGGCAAACCCTTGAATGGAGGTCAATGGCGTCTTCAATTCATGCGTCACGTTGGCCAAAAAATCACGTTGCGCCTGCTGCCCGGCTTGCACCTTATCACTCATCTCATTAAACGCCTGCGCCAGTTCTTGCACCTCGCGCGGGCCATTCACCGCCAGATGCGGATATTCCCCACTTGCCACACGCCGCGTTCCATCCTCCAGTTGTTGCAATGGCTTTGCTACCCAATTGCCAATAACAAGGCTCAACCCTAATGCCAATGCCAACGCCACCACACCAGCCACAATCAGCGGAGCGATCATCTCGTTTTGAATCAGCGTCCACAGCACAAATGCCGGGCGCGGCATCAATATCAGCAAAAAACTACCATCATCCAACATCCGTAAACTATACAACCAGCTTCTTTGTTGCCGATCACGCACCATGCCCACTGCTGGAGGCGCTTCCGCGGTT
>JAIWNK010000032.1 GCA_020216845.1 Anaerolinea sp.
GCCAAACGGCGCAGACGCAACGGAGCAAACGGCGTCTGCTGCCCTTCACCGCTATCAAACAGCACCTGCCCTTCCACATTCAACCACACCAACCGCTGCCCATAGGTTTGTGATAAACCTTTCAGCACAGCCATCTGTTGCACCGGGTCGCTTAGCTCATTCAACCTTGCTGCCACTCGATTCTCAACCAGCCGCAATTGCAACAACGCCCGGGGATAAAACAACGCATTCCGTCGAATCGAAACAGAGATGCCCAGTAAAACCACAAACAGCGCTACCCCCACCACCAACACATACCCCAACCACAAACGCGCCCGCAGTGAAGACATCAGACCACCACCAACCGATATCCCACTCCCGTCACCGTCTCAATCTGCACATGCGACGGAGAAAGCTTACGCCGTAGCTGCGCAACATGCACATCCACAGTACGGGTTTGTCCATAAAAATCATATCCCCACGCTTGCTGTAACAAAGTCTCACGATCAAACACACGCCCAGGCTGCCGCGCAAACACCAACAACAGCTCAAATTCCTGTGCTCGTAGGCCCACAATCTCATTGCCCAAACGCACTTCGTGCCTTGTCACATCAATCTCCAATTCGCCAACTCGCACCACTTCCTGCGTTTGCGGTTGTGGGTGCGTAGAACGTCGCAAAATAGCCTTAACTCGCGCCACAAGCTCGCGCGGGTTAAATGGTTTGGTCAGATAATCATCCGCCCCCAATTCCAATCCCACAATTCGATCCACATCCTCATCGCGTGCCGTCACCATCAAGATCGGCACCAAACAATTTGCTGCCCGCAGTCTTCGGCAAACTTCAAAACCATCCACTCCGGGCAGCATTACATCCAACACCACAAGGTCAGGGTGGAGACGCTCAACCTCAGCCAAAGCAGCTTCGCCATCAGAAGCCACAGATACGCGAAAGCCCTCTCGCTCAAGATAGAGGCGTTGTAAGGCGACAATATTCGCCTCATCATCCACCAAAAGGATCAATTCATCTCTCATCGAGACGATAATCGATTAATCCTTGCTCTCATGATGACAGTCACAATCGCAGTCGCCATCACAATCACACTCATCGTCACAATCGCAACGATCAATCGCTACTGCCTCAATCTCGACCAACGCACCCTTGGGCAGCGCTGCGACCTGCACAGCAGAACGCGCCGGCGGGTTCTCTTTGAAGAACTCGGCATAAATTGCATTCATCGCCGCAAAGTCGCCCATATCCTTCAAAAAGACGGTCGTCTTGACCACATCTTGGAGAGTCAGGCCAGCTGCTTCCACCACAGCCTTCAAATTGGTCAACACCTGACGCGTTTCAGCTTCAATTCCGCCCGTCACCATCACACCGCTCTGCGGGTCCAGACCAATCTGACCAGATGTATACACAAAATCCCCCACCCGAACCGCAATCGAATAGGGACCAATGGCACGCGGCGCGTTTTCAGTTTGAATGATTTGTTTCTCGACGCAACAACAACCCATTGTAACCTCACAGAAAATAAAAATGGATGAGGATGCAAAAGCGCATCCTCATCCATTATACCCGGTTTATTGCTCCGTGTGCGACTTAGTAATGCAACGTATCTGCCTTTTCCACAATCCGCTTGCGGAAGATCCAATACGTCCACCCCTGATAGGCAAGGACAATCGGCACAAAGATCAGTGCAACAATACTCATCGTCCGCAAAGTCAGCGGCCCCGAAGCACTATTTTCAATCGTCAGATCATACATCGGGTCAATGCTTGAAACCAACACGCGCGGATACAGCTCCATGAAAATCGTCGTCACCGCCAACAAAATTGCCAGGGCCGTCATCACAAACGCCCAACCATCCTGTTTTCGGCGAATGAACCAGCCCGAAGCCAGCAAAGCCAACACCGCAAAGATGGACACCGGCCACGGATTGATGCCCGACTTGTCAATGATGTCTGTGAAAACATAGGTCGAAATCGTGAATGCTACCAGAGCAATCACCGCCGGCACCCACAAGCGCTGTGCCCAACGGCGTGCCTGCACTTGCAAATCATCCACCGTCTTCAACGAGAGGAAGATCGCTCCATGCAAAGCAAAGCCGAGCAGCGAAACCACCCCGCCCAGCAAGCTATACACATTCAACAAGTCTAGAAACGTACCCTGATACTGAAAATTGGGCCCTATCGGCACACCGCGCACAAAATTCGCAAACGCCACACCCCAAAGCAGCGCTGGAATAACGCTACCAAGGAAGATGCACCAATCCCACAAACTGCGCCAGCGCGGATTCTCGTCTTTGCTGCGAAATTCAAACGCCACCCCGCGCACAATCAACGCAATCAACATCAGAAACAGCGCCAGGTAAAAGCCGCTGAATAAGGTCGCATACCAATTGGGAAAAGCAGCAAACGTTGCCCCACCAGCCGTCAACAGCCAGACTTCATTCCCGTCCCAATGCGGACCAACCGTGTTGATGATTGCCCGACGGCGCAAGTCGTTTTTGCCCAAGAAAGGCAACAAAATCCCAACGCCCAGATCAAAGCCCTCCAACACAAAGTAGCCGATATACAACACCGCAATCAAAACGAACCACAACGTACCCAGAGTCATGGCACCCTCCCTATTCCCAATACGCCTGTTCGGCAACCGAATGCTTGGCCGGCTTGGGGGCCGGTCCCGCCTTGGCATACTTGGTTAGCAAATACACATCTGCCACCATCAGCAATCCATACACCAGGGTAAAGCCAATCAACGAAGTCAACACCAGGCCCGGCGTCAGGTTTGGAGAAAACGCCTGTGCCGTTTTCAACTTGCCATACACCACCCACGGCTGACGGCCCAACTCGGTCAAAATCCACCCTGTTGAATTGGAAAGGTATGGCAACGCAATTGCAAACGGCAGCCACTTAAGAATCTTCAACTCTTGCAATGCGCGCTTCTGTATCACTCGCAGCAAAGCAAATGCTGCTATAAAGAACATCAAGAAGCCCACCCCAACCATAATCCGGAAGGTCCAATAATTGAGCATAATCGGCGGAATATAATTTCCCGGCCCATATTCAAGCTCAAATTGCTTTTGCAAATCATTGATGCCTTTGACCTCACCCTCCAAACGATTGTAGGATAACAAGCTCAGCAAACGCGGCACACGCAACGATACCAAATCGCGCCGGTTGGCCTGATCGGTGATGGTGAATAACGAAAACGAAGCCGGGTTTTCTGTTTCCCACAGCGCTTCTGCGGCAGCCATCTTCATCGGCTGTGTTGCTACCATATGTTGCGCCTGACTATGCCCAACCAGAATCACCAACAGCATTGCAATCGTTCCATACAACGCAGCCAGGCGAAACGATCGCTCAAACACATCAGCATGTTTCTTGCGCAGCAAATGATAGGCACTGATACCCAAAACAAAGAAGGCCGCCGTTGCAAAACCTGAGAAAACCACATGTGGGAACTGCACCCAAACATTTGAATTGCCCAACAACGCCCAAAAATTGGTCATCACCAGGCGCCCATTCTCTTCCGCATACCCAACCGGCTGCTGCATGAACGAATTGGCCACCAAAATCCACAAAGAGGAAATATTTGACCCAATCGCTACCAGCCAAATCGCCAAGGCATGAACCCCTTTGGAGACCTTGTCCCAACCAAAAATCCACAACCCCAAGAAAGTGGACTCAAGGAAAAAGGCCAACAAGGCTTCAATCGCTAGCGGCGCCCCAAAAATATCCCCCACATAGCGCGAATATTCCGACCAGTTCATCCCGAACTGAAATTCCTGCACGATGCCCGTGACCACGCCCATGGCAAAGTTGATCACGAACAGCTTGCCCCAGAATTTGGTCATGCGTTTGTAGACCTCTTGTCCGGTGCGGACATAGATCGTCTCCAAAATTGCCACAAACACCGACAAGCCCAATGTGAGTGGCACAAAGAAGAAATGATAGATGGTTGTGATGGCAAATTGCCATCGAGAGAGGATTAAGACCCAATTCTCCATACGCTTTGCTCCTCAGAACAGAAAAGATGGAACGACCCGCCAATCTATACCGATTTTATCTCATTCAACCAAAATCGGCAAGGCAATCCAAAAAACACTTCCTGCACCAGGCGCACTTTCGGCCCAAATGCGTCCACCGTGCGCCTCAATCAAATGTCGAGCAATAGAAAGCCCAAGCCCTGTTCCACCGCCAGAACGTGCCTTATCCGCTTTGTAAAAGCGCTCAAAAATACGCTCCAGCGCGTCCTGCGGAATGCCAACCCCGCTATCGCGCACCGCAATCAGCAGCCGTCCGTTCTCCACCCCTAGCTGCACCTGCACGGTTCCACCCGGTGGCGTGAATTTAATCGCATTGTGCAACAAATTCACCAGCACCTGCTCAATTCGCTCGCGATCCACCCATACCTGTGGCAAGTCTGCCGGACAGTCTAACGACAGTGTCAGGCCAGCACGCTCAGCCTGCAACTTCATCCGCTCAACCGCCGGTGTCACCAGGTCACTCGCAGCAATCCACTTGCGCTCCAATGGCACCCGCCCCGACTCAATCCGCGATAGCTCCAACAACTCCCGCACCATTTGTGTCAAGTTATCAATCTCGTTTTCCATCTGTTGCAAGAAACGCCGTGCCGCCGGCGGGTCCTCCAACGCACCTTCTTGCAACGTCTCGGCCAGGGCCTTCAGCGAAGCCAGCGGCGTACGCAGTTCATGCGAAACATTGCTGACAAAGTCGCGTCGCACCGTTTCTAACCGTCGCAAACGGGTCAGGTCATGCAACACCAACAATGTCTCATCAGGAATGGTGGGGGCCAGGGAGGCCGCCGCCGCCTGAATGAACCGTTGCTCCGGGCCAATTTCGAATACCGCCGTCTGTGGCTCACCGCTCAATATACACTTACGCCACAGCTCAACAAACTGATGATTACGCACTACAGTCACAAGCGAAGCCCCCAACGCCTGCGCCTCCTCAACATTGAACAAAAGCATCGCCGCTGGATTAAGCAAACGCACCTTGCCATCCCCATCCACGATCAAAATTGCATCGCTCATATTGACAAGCACAGCCGCCAATTTGCCACGCTCAGCCCGCAGATCTTGAATCTGTTGGTTAAGCTGTGCGGTCAAATGCTCAAAAGCCCGACTCAAACGGCCAATTTCATCCTGACGAGTTGCCGCAGCCAGGCTTAAAGTCTCACCGGGTTTCAACTCCTGAACGCTGCGCGTCAACTCACGCAACGGGTGGGTCGTCCGTCGCGTGATGAAAAAAGCCAACAAAACCGCCAAAACCAACGCAACCCCACTTGCCCCCCAAACTGTACGGCGCAAAATCTGAATTTCCTCCTGCAAGTCTTGCAATGGCACCGCCAACCGCGCCACGCCAACCACCCGCCCATCCACCTCTATCGGCGCTGCCGCATACATCAAATTGGTGCGCAAAGTGCTGCTATATCGCATATCCGAATACTCTTGGCCAAGCATTGCCTGCTGAAACTCCGGGCGACTTGCGTGGTTTTCCATCTGCGAATACGCATAATCCGACTCGCCCACCACCACCCCATCTGGCAAAATAATCGTCGCGCGCGCCTGCACCAATTGAGCATACGCGTCCGTCAGCGTATCAATTTGAGTATATGGAGCACCCGCCTTTAATACAGGAGACACTTGATCGGCCAACGCGCGCGTCTCTGCCAAAAGACGTGTACGGGTGCTATCCAAATAACTTTGCTGCAAAAATTGCACTACATAAATGCTCAAACCACCCAAGATCACCACAATCAATAAAATGTATGGAAGCGCAATCCGCCAAAACATGGAACGCCGCATGATCGTCTCCTATCCCTCAAACCGATAGCCTGTGCCACGCACCGTTACAATTCGTGTCGGGTTGGCCGGATCCTCTTCAAGCTTTTCGCGCAGCCAGCGCACATGCACATCCACCGTCCGGCTATCGCCAACATATTCCCAGCCCCAAACCCGCTCCAGAACCAGCTCGCGTGACAAAACCTGACGGCGATGCTGAGCGAAGAACAGCAACAAATCATATTCCTTCGGGCGCAGCACCACCACTTGCCCATTCAAGCGCACCTCATGACGATTTTCATCAATGACGAGATTGCCAAAACGCAGCAAGCCCGCCTCCGCCGTCCCCTCTGTTGAAGGTTGCTGCACCTCGCTTTCCTCGCGTATCATCCGCACGCGCCGCAACATAGCCTTGACCCGCGCAAGCAACTCGCGCATTGAAAATGGCTTGGTCAGGTAATCATCTGCCCCAACCTCCAGTCCCACCACACGATCAATTTCATCATCGCGCGCGGTCAACATCAAAATCGGCAAATTCATTTCCTGACGCAACACCCGACACACCTCAAAGCCATCCATGCCCGGCAACATAATATCGAGAATCATTAAATCAGGCTCGTGCTCGCGTGCCGCCCGCAAAGCTGACAACCCATCCCCCACAACCTCCACCTCATACCCCTGACGTTGCAATGTGTAGGCCAGAGTCTCCTGAAGTGCCACTTCATCATCCACCACCAAAATCCGTTCTGCCATAGATCAATCCTTGTTCACCAAACTTTCCAAATAATTTGCAAAATGATCGGTAATGTCACGACGATTGAGGTGCTGCTCCACATAACGCCGACCCGCTAAGCCCATTTGCCGTGCCCGACGCGGATCGTCCGCCAGGGTCTGCACCGCCTCAGCCAACGCCGCCGGGTTGCCCGGCTCAACAAACAACCCCGCCTGCGCCTCTTCCACCACCTGACGCACCACGCCATCAATCACCAACAAAACAGCTCGTCCAGCTGCCATATAATCAAACACCTTATTCGGATAAGTGGTGCGGTATAGATCCAACGGCTTCAAGATAGCCAATCCCGCATCTGCTGCTGCCAAAACCTCTGCCATTTGCTGCTTTGAAACAGGCGGCAAAAAGCACACGTTCTTTAGCCCCAATGTGTGCGCCTGTGCCTGCAAATTTTTCTTTTCTTTCCCATCTCCCACCAGCAAAAAGACGATATCCGTTCGCTCCATCAGTTGGGCAGCAGCCTGCAATACCACGCCCAAATCATTCGATAGGCCGTGCGCCCCGGCGTATAAAACCACAAACCGATCTCCCAAATCATGTGCCTGTCGAAACGCCTGCCCACGGCCCTGCGGGTCAAACATCTCCGGCGAAGCGCCATTGGGTATCAAATGCACCTGCGCCGCTCCGCGCTCCTGCACATGCTCAATAAACCCCGGGGAATTTACCACCACCCCATCCGCGTGTCGGTAAAGAAAACTCTCCAGCCACAAAGACAAACGGATCAACAACCGATTGCGCAGCACCCCCACAGCAATCGCAAACGCAGGCCACAAATCGCGCACCTCAAACACAAACTTTGCCCCCTTCAACCGGGCCAACAACCAGGCCGTCCAACCCTGAAAAATTGGCGGAGACGTGCCCCAAACCACATCCACCGCCCGCACCCCCAGCCCGACCCAAAAGGATGAAAACATAAAGCTAATAAAGCTCACCACACGATGCACAAAACTTCGGTGCCAGGCCGGATACGTATACGTGCGCAGGATCACAATTCCCGGTTCCACATCTTGCCGCTCCACCCAGCGCATTTGCTGCGAACGCAGCTGCCCCGTCAGATAACTGACCGGACTGGCAATCACCGTCACCCGATGACCGCGCTCAACCAAAGCGCGCGCCATTTCAATGTGACGCGTCCCACCTGCCTCATCTAGACCAGCAAACGCCTGATGGATCAATAAAATATGCACGATTTAATTGTATCACGGCACCCGAAAATCAATCTACTTTTTTAATTGCCACTTTGTTACCCAACGCACGGGCAAGTTTGTGTGCAACTGCCAGCTAAGCGAGAGCGCCGGCACGCGCTCGCCATAAATCCGCGAAACCCAACCACGCCGCTCAACCGATTGTCCCTCCCCGACCAGGCACATCCCGGCGCGCACCAGGCAAAAGGTTGCATCTTGCGTCGCGCCTTCCAATCGCACCGTCAAACGCAGCTGCCCAGCCAACGCTTCAAAAATCAACGTATCCTCCCGCAGTTGCCAGGGCAAATCGGCCAACAACCAATGCAACGTCAAGACATGCTCCCCACTGCGGCGCAGCGGCAACAAGTCATCAATCACCTGCCAATCATCGCCCCCCAACCATTCCAAGCGCCGCACATGCCGCACGCCCAGACGCTCATAGCCATACCGTTCAACCACCAAACGCTGTTGCGTGCGCTCAATCCACTCTGCCTGATCCCAATCCAACCACAAAAAACGCCCTGCCCGGCGCATTGGCTGTTGCCCATCCACCAAAACCCCATTATGCACGTCCGCCCCTGCCAGGCCATTTTGCCAGGGAGGCAAACCATTATACAAATACGTCCCCGCGTCGCAAACCAGGTTTTGACCTTGCCACCACATTTCAACCTGCAACTGATCCGCGTGTGCTGGCCGCGCAGCAAACCGCACTGCGCGCAACGTTGCCCAACTGCTAACCCCACTCAACCGCCCCACCGCCACCGAGTTGACCGGCCAGCTCAACCTTTGCTCGGGCAAAGCAACCTGCAGCCACACAAGCGCTTCGTTCCACGCCCCATCCGCAAAAGCCAGCTGCCCCAAAAACGTCGCCGCTGCTGCCTGCGCTACCGGACGATAATCTTCTGCTCCCCCCGGCGCCAACGGCAAAACCAGTGCGCCATCATTGTTGCCCAGGTTGATCACCAGCCCATTTTCATCCATGTGCGCCAACAACCAACGCACAGCTTGCGCCAGGCGTTGGCGTGTCACATGGCTCCAGCTCAATCCCACCTGACGCCCCAAAGCATCCATCCACAAGGCTTCTTGCAACATCAGCCGGTGATAATTGCTGCTTTGCTGCACATAGCTGCCATCCTCAGCAATTTGTGTCTGCAACGCGCCTTCAAACCAGCTCCAGCCGCGTCGCTGCCATCCCTTTTCGTCCAACCAAACCCCAGCTGTGAACAACCCCAAAGCTTCGCTGAGCACATGATTGTTATGCTGTGCCTCAGCATAACGCATCGTTGGCAAAATGCGGCGGGCATGTTGCTGCACACTGCCTGCCAGGCGAGCCAACTGCTCAGCCGACGCAGCCTCAGCAAACACCGTCCCGGCAAAAGCCAACGCGGCCAAGCGCAGCGCCACTTCTTGCGCCGAAGTCCAGTATGGCCCGGCATTACAAGGATTTTCCCGCACAAAGTCCTCAAAAAGCCGCCAAAACGCCTCCTGAAACCGCCGATCATGCGTCAGGGCGTAGGCCCGCGCCAACACAAACGCCCAACCAAACCGTCCGGCCTCCCAAATGAACTTGATATCCTGCTCCCCCAAACGGTCGCCATACATCAACGCATGACGCAACGGCTGCGGCACACTCAACTGCAACGGACGCGGCCCGCCCCCAAACAAGCGCACCCGTCCTGCCAATAGCTCCTCCGCCTCAGCCAACAAAGCCGCTTCTCCATCTGCTCCCAAAGCAGCTCGCAACGCCTCAGGCGCAGGCACAGCCAATAGGCCCCGGGCGGGGATGACCCCAGCCGGCAATGCGGTCTCAATTGGCAAACGCGCACGCAACCAACCGCTGCGCAGCTGTAGCTGATAAAGCGCAAATGCCCCGGCCTGCCGCCAGCCCAACTGCCGAAGGACTTTCCAGCCCGTCTCAAACCGTTGCAGGCCCAATCTCCACCACCTGACCGCTGCGCAATGCCTGAACCGCCGCAAAGCTTGCCCGCGTCACCCCCAGCAAATGCGCATACGGAATCGGCGGCAGCCCCCCCGCCTGACAAACCTGCACAAATGCCCGCCAGCCGGCCTCATGCCCCTTATCCTGACGCAAAGGACTGCGTAACACAGTTCGGCGCCCTTCGCCAACCAGCTCCAGCATACGAAAATCATCCAACGCCGCCACCCGTCCACCGCAAAACACGTTCAATTGCTCTTTGGGATAGCTCTTATCGCCATTGGCCAGATACGAAATCGTCGC
>JAIWNK010000033.1 GCA_020216845.1 Anaerolinea sp.
CAGCGAACCATCCGCAAACGCAAAATTTAGCACAACGTTATCTTCATGATACCGCTCACCATCCGGCAAGGCCTGCGCCCACACCCGTTGCGGCACCTGCCCGACCAAAAAAGTGGCAAAATCGATGAAATGACACCCTTCGCCAATAATCCGCCCGCCGCCCTGTTGCGCATCGTGCAGCCAGTGTGTTGCCGGCAAATACCCCGCATTGACGCGATAATCCAAAAAGAGCGCCTCGCGCCGCCCTTCAAAAAAAGCCTTCAAACGCTGCGAAAACGGCGCAAAGCGTCGGTTAAAGCCCACCATCAACAACGGCACGCCCGGCTTGGATAGCTCACGCTCAATCTCTGCCAATTCTTCCTCATTCAACGCCAGCGGCTTTTCACAAAACACCGCCTTGCCCAAATGCAACGCGCTCAGCACCTGCCGGGCATGGTGATTGTGACGGGTCAGAATAGCCACCACCCCTACCCGCTCATCTTGCAACACTTGCTGCTCATCCGAGCTAGCAAAGCCGAAGCCAAAACGCTGCATGGCATGGCGCGCTGTCACACCCGACGCACTTGCAATCATCACCCGTTCCAACCCACCCACGCGCTGCACTGCTGGCAAAAACACAGCCGAAGCATAATTGCCAGCGCCCAAAACCCCCAGCCCCCCACGCACCGCAGTCACCGACTGCACAGCCGGATTGATCACCAGGCGCTGCAAAATGATATCATCTTGCGAATAGGTTAACAAAACCCCCAAAAACGGTTCGCCGCGCTTGCCCGTGATTAACTGATAAGCCTGCACCGCCTGCTCAATTGGAAAACGATGGGAAATCAGCGGCAAAACATCAAGCCTGCCGGTTGCCATCAGCGCCACCACAGCCTCAAAGTTACGTCCTTCCGTCCAACGCACATAGCCAATCGGGTAGTCGCGACCGCGCTCCTCATAGGCCGGGTCATAACGCCCTGGACCATAAGAACGAGAAATGCGAAAATCTATTTCCTTATCGTAATATGGCTTGCGCGGCAATTTTAGCCCCACCGCCCCAACCGCCACCACCACACCGCGGTCGCGGCATAGGGTTGCGGCAAGCTCCACCGGATCATTGGCAGGCGTATCCGCACAAATCAAAACCGCATCAAACCCCCGTCCTTGTGAAAACGCCAACCCTGACTCCTCGGCCTGACCGCGCAGCGCCGCATTGGCCCCTAGTTTTCGCGCCAATTCCACCCGCTGCTGCGAGAGGTCTACCCCAAACACAGTGCAGCCCGCCGCCTGTGCCAATTGCACAGCCAATAACCCCAACAGTCCCAACCCAATCACAGCCACTTGCTCCCCCACTTGCGGGTTTGCCAATCGCAGCCCGTGCAAAGCAATGGCGCCCAAGGTCGTAAAAGCCCCGGCTTCGAAACTGACTTCATCCGGCAAATGTGTCACCAAGCGCTGCGGCACAACCACGTACTCAGCATGGACAGCATAGCCACCACCAGCGCAAGCAACCCGATCACCCGGCTTGAAATCAGTCACACCTGCGCCCACCTCAAGCACAATGCCTGCCGAAGAATAGCCCAGCGTCATCGGCTGATCCAAGCGGTTGAAAGCCGAAGAAAGTGCCGTCAGCACACCTTCACGGCGAGCTTTATCCACCATCTGACGTACCAAATCGGGGCGCGAGCGCGCCTTGCCCACCAGACTTTTCTCGGCAAACTCCACCACCATCCGCTCTGTGCCCGCCGAGACCAACGAGGTCACCGTCCGCACCAACACCATTCCAGGCCGCACCTGTGGCACCGGCACATCCGCCACTTCTGTCCTACCATCACGCATAAACTGTAGCAATTGTTTCACAATTTCCTCAATGTCAGTAAATTCTCTATCAAAATTTGCCTGCCCCAATTATAGCCCAAGAAAATAAGCTGTGTTATAATTTTTTAATAATCCACTCTTGCGGGAGGGCCTGTTGAACACACTGCGTCTGGAAAAAATGGCTCGTACAATCGTAGATTATTCGGTCGCCGTCAATCCTGGTGATCGGGTCGTCATTGAAGCTACCACCGCTGCTGAACCGGTTGTGGAGCATATTTATCGCCGCGTCCTGGAACGCGGGGGTCACCCACACCTGCTCTTCAGCATGCCCCAGCAAGACCGCATCTTCTATCAGGTCGCAAGCAACGACCAGTTAGATTTCATCCCGACCTTCCACAAACTGGCCGCCGATCAGTTCGATGTGCGCATTCGCCTTTACTCAGAGACAATCCTGAACGCCACCGAGGGCGTAGACCCAAGCCGTGTTTCCCGCCGCATGAAGGCTATCTCCGCTGCTCAACAGCCCATCCTCGATCGCTCTGCCGCCGGCAAAATGCGCTGGATTAGCACCATGTATCCCACCGCAGCTTATGCTGAGCAAGCTGGCATGAGCCTGGAAGAATATCTTGACTTTGCCTTCCGTGCCTGCCACGTAGATGAACAAACACCCGACCCGGTTGCCTTTTGGCGTCAGGTGGAAGAGAACCAAAATCGCTACATCAAACGCATCGAGGGCCATGACCGCGTTCAACTGCGTGGCCCCAATGTTGATCTGACACTATCCATCAAAGGCCGCAAATTCAACAACTCCTGCGGGCATCACAACCTGCCGGATGGCGAAATTTACACAGGCCCGGTTGAAGACTCAGTCAATGGCTGGGTGCGCTTCACCTACCCTGCCATTTACAGTGGCACCATGGTTGAAGGTGTTGAGCTGACATTTGAAAAAGGGCGGGTCGCCAAAGCCAGCGCCCGCGCCAATCAAGCTTTCTTGATGAAAATGGTTGATACCGACGTTGGCTCGCGCTACCTGGGCGAATTCGCCATCGGCACCAACTTCGAAATCAACCGCTTCACCCGCAACATCCTGTTCGACGAGAAAATTGGCGGCACCTTCCACATCGCCCTTGGCACAGGCTACCCCGAAACCGGCAGCAAAAACCGCAGCGCCATTCACTGGGATATGATCTGCGACATGCGCACCGACTCTGAAATTCTGATAGATGGCGAAGTCTTCTATCGCAACGGTCAATTCATTGAATAACTTGTAGTGAATATAAAAAAAACAGGGTCGGGCTTTGAAGCCGACCCTGTTTTTTTAACTGGCTGATTAACGAGCAAGCTCAGTTACGCGCATCTCGCGGATGACAGTCACCTTAATCTGCCCTGGATACTGCATGGTCTCTTCAATCTTTTTGGCAATATCACGCGCCAGGCGAGCTGAAGCCAAATCATCCACATCCTCTGGACGGACAATGATGCGCACTTCACGCCCAGCTTGAATGGCATAACTCTGCGAAACCCCAGCGAACGAATTGGCAATCTCTTCCAAGGCGCGCAGGCGTTTGATATATGCTTCCAGGTCTTCGCGGCGTGCACCAGGGCGCGCACCTGAAATAGCATCAGCAGCTTCAACAATAACTGCCTCAACCGATTCCTGATCCACTTCATGATGATGAGAAGCAATCGTATTGACCACCTTGGGGTTCACCCCATAGCGTTTGGCAAATTCAGCCCCAATCATGGCATGAGTGCCATCCGTATTATGATCCAACGCCTTGCCCAGGTCATGCAACAAACCACCTGCCCGAGCCACTTCCACATTGGCGCCCAAATCTGCTGCTAGCACTGCTGCCAACTTGGCAACTTCCACAGCATGGGCCAGCTGATTCTGCCCATAAGACGTGCGATACTTAAGCCGGCCCAAAACACGCAACACCTCCGGATGCAGCCCCGGCACACCGGCATCATAAGCTGCCTGTTCGCCAGCCTCAACGATCGCCTTTTCCACTTCGCGCTGCTCTTCATTAAGAATCTTCTCAATGTGCGCCGGGTGAATACGGCCATCCAAAATCAAACGCTCCAAGGCGCGCCGCGCCACCTCGCGCCGTACCGGATCAAAGCAAGAAATGGTGACCGCTTCCGGCGTGTCATCCACAATCACATCCACCCCGGCCGCCTGCTCAAAGGCGCGAATATTGCGCCCATTTCGGCCAACAATGCGCCCCTTCATCTCATCATTGGGCAGCGAAACCAGCGAAGTGGAAACCGCCGCCACATGGTCAGATGCCACCCGTTGAATTGCATCAGCAATCAAGCTGCGCGCCCGCTTCTCACCTTCAGCGCGCGCTTCCGCTTCAATTTGTCGGATGATGCGCGCCATATCCGCGCGAGCTTCTTTTTCAGCTTCAGCCAAAACCACCGCCCGGGCTTCTTCCTGCGTCATCTGTGCCACGCGCTGCAATTCTTCGATTTTTTGCGCGCCCATCTTTTCAATTTCATTTACCCGCTTATCCAACGCACTTTGACGCTTATTCAACAACTGTTCGCGCTGTTCTGCACGCTCCACGCGATGATCCAACTCTGCCCGGCGCTTTTGCAAACGCTCATCCTCACGGCCAAGTTCCGCACGCCGTCGGGCAATTTCTTCTTCTGCCTCTTGCAGCAGTTTCAAAGACTGATCTTTGGCCTTAAGCTCAATCTTTCGCGCTTCTTCCTGCGCCAACAAAACGATGTTATCCGCCTGCAATTTTTGCTCATGGCGAAAACGATTGAACAAATAGCGCGTCAGAAAATACACAGCCGCGACCAACACAATCAAGTCCACAACCAGAATCAATACCCAACCAAGTCCATTACCCATTTTTCTCTCCTCTTCTTATTCCACTCAATTCTTCATCCCCATTTGGATGCAATTCGCTCCACACCCGTCGAAGCACCTCGCCGGAAACATCATAGCCAAAGCCGCGCCGGGCCAAAAAACCACCCAACCGCGCCCGGAACGTATCCAACGGCAAATCTTGCAGTCGACGCGCCTGTTTGCTTGCCGCCGCATAAGCCAGATCCTCTTCAGGGGCTGCATCCTCCAGGGCTTGCTCAATTGTTTCTTTTGCGATTCCCTTACGCTGCAATTCCGCTGCCAATGCTCGTCGAGCGCGCGGGCGCGAAAGCGACCGGCTTTCTACCCATTGCCGGGCATACCGGTCATCTTGCACCAAACCAGCCTCGCGCAGGCGCAGCAGCACGGCATCCGTCACCTCTCTGTCAAAACCACCATCGGTCAAACGGCGGCGAACCTCCGCCTCGCTGCGCTCACGGTAGCTGAGCAATTGCAATGCTTTCTGATACGCCACCTCCACGGTGTCTTGGGCACGCAGCTTTTCAATTTGCCCCTCTTCCAACACTTGCCCAACCGATAACCAGGCTGCCACAATGCGCACCAGGCCAAACGCGAACTCCCCATCCAGGTAAACATTCACCCGGTTGGGGTTACGCTTTTGTACCCTTAGCGCTGTAATTGTGCGTCCCAAGTCACCTCATCTTTCGCAGCAGTGCAGCAGCAGATGTTGTGAGGGAACAATGTTCTGGTGTCTTGAAAAAAGATTTTTGGGGAATGGAAACACCCCAAGAAAGCGGCTATTCCGGTCTCTCAGACAAACGTTTCTGAATCAGCGCAACGACAATTAAAGTTGATCAAAGCTCGCCTCTCAAAGCGCTTCCTGCTTCTTTCTGAACGTGCTCCTTAAAGGGCTAACACAACCCACACGCTTCAGAAAACTTCCGTTCGGCCAAATTCTCTTTTATCAAACCAAGCTCTCACAAACCATTGAGAGCGAAACACCTTTGATTGTCCAGGTCTCACAACCCGGCGCTGCAACACTTAAACCTTGCAGCAGATTGAATCATTCAAAAGATACCATATTATACAATATTTCTTTGCATTTGCATATACGCAAATCGGGTTGTTTATCCCCGAAATGGTTGATTGGCGGTCTACCAGATCTCACTTCCACATCCAATCATCCCCTCTTTCTCTGTGAGGGTGTGCTGAATCCACCATAGACTGTTCTTCAAGTGGTTTAAAAAGCCAACCTTTATGACAGCCCAGTTAATTTACAACTGCCTCTTTGGTTACGTTCACGTCCCGGCCAAAAATGATAAAGAACAGTGTGCCCAACACGCCAAAGCCAAACGCCGTCAAAAAGTTGACTTGCGGCGAAACATTCCACAGCCACCCTGCTGCAAAAGCAGCCAACGAAACAATCACATCTCGCAACAAATAATACAAGCCAAACATAGCCGCTTTTTGCCCTTCCGGGGCCAGGTCCATAATCAACGCTTTGCGAGTTGGCTCACCAAATTCTTTCAGCCCACGCACAATAAAAGCCAACACAAACAGTTCAAACCGATTGGAAAACATCAACAACAACGGAAAGAGCGTGAAAAAGCCAAACGTAATTGCGACAAACGGCTTCTTAGAGCCACGGTCTGCTAAATAAGCAACGGGAATGTACACCAACATTGCCGTCACCATCTCAATCGTCGTCAACAAGCCAAACTGCACCGGCGAAAGCCCATTGTTCTTGATGGCCCAAATGGCCATGAAAGCATAAGGGATCTGTTCGCTGAAACGCACCAGAATATCAGAAACCAACAACGTGCGAAACGCTGGCGTCATGAACGCAAACAGACGAAACGGGTTGGGTTCGGCATGTGCCGCGCGCGGACGGTCTTCAATAAAGAGCTGCTGCATCACCAACGCCAACAATGCCAATCCAAAAGCCGCCACAAATGCCAGTCGCACGCCCACAACATCGCCCTTCCAGGTGATCAACAAACCGCCCACCACTGGCCCCAATGCCATGGGCACACGCCGCACCAATGAATGCATAGAAACACCCATCGTGCGCTTCTGATCCGGCAAAACCGCTGCCACCAGGCTCATCGTCGCCGGCAGAGAAATCGCCGACCAGGACAGGAACAACGCCGCAGCTGCAATCACCGCCCACCAACTCGGCACCAAAATGACAATCGCATATCCTGCCATTGCAATCAAGTTGAACACTGCCAAAGCACGTTTATAGCCTAGTCGGTCGCTCAAATAGCCGCCCGGGAACGAATATAAAGCGCTGAGCAGGTTATCCATCCCATTCAAAAAGCTGACCGATAGTGCACTGCCACCCAACGCAATCAAATAAATTGGCAAAAAGCGCTCGGCCATGTTTTCCCCCATGCCCACCAGCACCACCATGCCCAACATCGCCACCATGCTACGGCGCAAGCCCAAAAAATCAGCCACCTTGCGGGTGGCAGAAAGCGTTCCGTTCGGTTTTGTCATTGTTCGCTCCTGTGCTATTTTCCAGTTGCTGCTATCTTACTACCAATTCGGTAGATGTAAAGAGGCTTTGGCTACATTCAAAATAAAATTACAATACGCTCATCGGGTCCACTTCCACCCGCCACTGTTCGCCCAATGGCAAATATCGGCGCAACCAGCGTGTCGGCTGCGGCCCACACAACAGAATCTGCCAGCGAAACTTTCCATCCAATCGCTCATAATAACACGGCACCGGCCCGATCATCCTTGTCGCTGCGCTTTCTTCCTCTTCAAGAAAAAGCCGCAAACGTTGTGCCAGAGCTTCAGTTGCCTTACGCGCCGCCTCAGCGGTCTCATCGCGATATTCCAGCCGCACCAGCCGCGCAAATGGCGGATAGCCTATCTTGCGGCGCTGCTCCAATTCCCAGGCATAAAAACCATCCCAGTCATAGCGCGCCGCAAATTGAATCGCCGCAGCATCCGGCTGAAAGGTCTGCAAAAACACTTGCCCCCCCAGAGAACTGCGGCCAGCACGCCCTGCCACCTGCGTCAATAGCTGAAACGTGCGCTCCGCAGCACGAAAATCTGGAAAATTTAGCCCCACATCAGCGAGCACCACCCCCACCAAAGTCACCAATGGCAAATCCAGGCTCTTTGCCAACATCTGCGTGCCAATCAGCACATCCGCTCGATGATGCACAAAATGCGAAAGCAACAGATCGTGAGCACCCTTATGCCGTGCTGTTTCTGCGTCCCAACGCAAGGTGCGCGCAGATGGGAACAAACGCTGCACTTCTGCCTCAACCTTTTCCACCCCCGCCCCATATTGCCGAATTTGATCGCTGCCACATTCTGAACAACGCTTCGGCATCTGCCGGCGATAGTTGCAGGTATGACATTCCAGGCTTTGCCGTCCCTCATGAAAGGTCAATGGCAAATCACAACGCGGACAGCGCACCACTGCCCCACACTTTCGACAAAAGACATAGGTTGCCGAGCCGCGGCGGTTGAGGAACAAAATTGCTTGCTGTTGACGGGCCAATACCTCGCCAAGAGCTGCCTGTAAGCCCCGGCTAAACATCAACCGGTTACCAGCTTTGAGCTCCTCGCGCATATCCACCACCGTTACCGGCGGCAAAGGCAGAGAAGTCAGCCCATCTTCTCCCCCTCCAGTCTGCATCCCCCCTTCCACCCGTTGCGTCTGCACCATTTGCCGATGCGCCAGCAAACGCAGCGGCAGCTTCAACACCGTCCAATGTTGTTGCTGCGCCCGAAACGCCTGCTCAACCGAGGGCGTTGCCGAGCCCAACACCAACACCGCTTGCACAAGCCGCGCATAGGTCTCGGCCACGGTCACAGCATTGTAAAACGGAGCCTCATTCTGCGCATACGATGCATCATGGCATTCATCCAGCACAATCAGGCCCAGGTTCGGCAACGGCGTGAACAAAGCGCTGCGCGGCCCGACCACAACCGGCAACTCACCCCGTCGTGCCCGCCGCCAGGTATCATAGCGCTCCCCATCCGAAAGCTGCGAATGCACCAGGCCCACCTGCCCCGGAAAACGCGCCATAAAACGCCGCACCGTTTGCGGCGTCAACGAAATCTCCGGCACGAGCACCAGTGCCTGACGACCCAAGCGCAACGCCTCCGCCACAGCTTGCAAATAAATTTCTGTTTTCCCCGAGCCAGTAACGCCGTGCAGCAAAAAGGGCTGCATCTGACCAGAGCGCAATGCATCAAACAAAGCCGCACATGCCGTTTGCTGATCCTGTGTCAAGGTAGGCGGCTGCATTACCGGCATCACCTCCATACCCTGCAAAGGATCACGCAACCATTCCTCCTCGCCAAAGCGCACCAGGCCCAGCTCTTCTAACCGGCGCAGGTCTGCTGCATTGCCGCCACTCTCGGCATACACCCATGTCACCAGCACAGGCCCGGCTTGCTCCGCCAGGCTTTGCACCATGCGCAACCGTCGCTCCAACGCCGCGCCCGGGTTGCTATGTTCCCGCAAACGCTGTTGAGCAACATGCGGCGGCTCGATCAGGTAAACCGTCCTTGCCAGGCGCGGGCGCGCTTGTGGTGGCAACAACACCGGGCGATCCACCACCCAGCCATTGCGCACCAAAGCTCGCACAGCCTCTTGCCAACGACGATGTGGCAACAACGCCTCCAATTGCCGTCCTCGCAACGGCCCGCGCTCCTGCAACAGCAACAAAATCTTGTGCTGCAAAGCTGCCGTCGTCACTTGTGGGCTTACCCCGGCTTGCAAAACATACAAACGATCCGCATGTTGACGAAGACCGGCCGGCAACATCAGGTCAATACATAACGCCAACGGCGTCAGCATCTCCTCTGCCATCCATTGCGCCAGGGCCAGTTGTGCCGAAGTCAACACCGGCTCATCATCCAACAGCGCTTCCACCGGGCGCGTCTGCAGAACTTCCGGTTCTTCCAATCTTTGCAACACCACGCCCTGAACGCGGCGCGTTCCCAACGGGACCACCACCAAACAGCCCACCTGCACCCGCTCAGATAGCTCTTCAGATAAATGATAATCAAAAACCCCTGTTGCCAGGGGAACATTTACCGCCACGCGCACATAGTTGGGCAAGCTTCAACCTCGCTTCAGCACCAACGCGGCGCCATACCCAACCACCGAGCTGACATCGTCGGTCTCTTCTGCGGACGTGCTGTAATGCACAACTTGTGCCGCATCCGCACCAAGGCGCTGAGCAGCCAACAGCATCGTTACCACCGCCCCCACCCCACAGGCAAACCCCACCCGGCTACGCTCCGCTTCTAACACCGCCCGCGGGTCAAAAGCAGCCACACGGCGCAACATTTCAGCATCCAATTGCTGCGCCACAGAAAGCGGATAGAAGTGCGATAAATCCGTGCTTGCCACCAACAGCGCATCCGGCTGATTGCGCAACACATGCGCCAAAACATCTGCCAATGCAGATAGAAAATTCCAATCCTGTGAACGCACCATCAACGGCAACAGACGAAAATCCCCGCTCAAAGCCCGCTGCAAGAAGGGCAACTCAATTTCAAGCGAATGTTCCTCGTCAAACGCCACACGCCGCAAGACCGGTTGCCGTCGCTCCGCCAGGCCCTCATCTACCTGCGCCAGGCCATCTACATCCACCCGCACCTGACCCAAAGGTGTCTGATAGGCCGCATGTGCGGTCGTCAATAACGCAGCCTGCGACCAGGCATGATAAGGAGACAAGATCACCACCAAGGGGCGCGTCTGTCCACGAACTGCCCGAAAGGCGTGTGCTGCCGTACGCCCTGAATAACGATGCCCAGCATGAGGAGCCATCACCCCAATCACAGCTCCTTCTAAAGGCGGCAGCATTGCCTGATCCATCCAGCCATCCACCTGCCGCGCCAACACCTCGGCTTTGCCGCTATACCAGGTTCCTGCAATGGGAGAAGGTCGCACTGCTGCCACAGCAGTCATGCACACCTCCTTCCTATGGCAAATAATCCCACGGGTTCACGTACGCATGATCCGTACGCAGTTCGAAGTGCAGATGCGGCCCCGTAGAACGGCCCGTACTGCCCATCAACCCAATCAGCTGCCCTTGATAAACGCTTGCGCCACAGGCAACGTTGATTTGATCCAAATGGGCATACAAAGACTGCCAACCCGTGCCATGATCAATCACAATCACATTGCCATAACCATAATCATTCCAGCCCGAATAGACCACCACCCCGCCATCCACCGCATAAATGGGTGACCCCATATCGCCATCCACATCAATGCCATAGTGATTGGTAGCCGGAGAATAATCATAACCGGACAGGAAATGATTGGTGCTTGGCCAAACAAACGTACCCTGCCCAATGGCACCATCGCTGACCGTGCCACAATAGCCAGGGCCCAAAATCTTTGCCACAGCTGGGTCACGTCGAGTAATGCGCGGAGCGCTCCAGGTGATAAAGGTGCGCACGCCACCGGGCACAAACAGCTCGGTTCCAGCTGCAATATTCGGAAAAGCATAATCACCAATCGTTGCCGGATCAAGATGATTGCCCGGCCAATTGATGATCACCTCGGGTGTCACACCGTAAAACTCAGCCACCTTTTTCAAGTTATCGCCATTGTTCCAGCGATAAATCAGCCCATTGGTCGGCAAAATCTTCAATTCCTGCCCAGGCTGCAAAAAGTGTGGGTTATCCGCCAAGACGTCGTAATTGCCGAACAAAATCGTCTCCGGTTTCAGCCCAAACCGTTCAGCAATGCCAAAGATTGTATCACCCGGCTGCACCGTATAAACCACAGAATCGTAACGTGGCTTGGCCGGCAGAATGGTGTGCAACAACGCCAGGCGCGGAACCCCTGACGCAGCAGCCATGCCCGTCACCGAAAGAGACGGCAAGACCGGTTGAGGGGTCGGTGTTGGCTGTATTTGTGCCAAAGCCAGGGCGTTCATTTCATCAATGTTTTGACTTGGTCGTAGCTTGCCCTGCAGATAAAATGTGCTCATCACCCAAATTACCAACAGAATCAAAGCAAGCGAAACCAACCCTGCTCCCACTCGCAGCGTCACTTCGCCCAGGCCCAATCGCACCAGGCCCTCCCAAGCTTGCGTCAAACTCCACCCGTGTTTTTCTTCTGTGTTTATCCCATCGCCACCGGTAAGAACATCCGATTTCGATGATGAATCAGTATCCATCTTTTTTGTTCCTCTGTTTTCATCATAACACAAGCCCATACAACGGTCAAGCGCGATTCCACGGCATTCACAAGCTTGCTTGACAAAGACAAAGAAAGGTCTTCTTCGGTAAAATAGGTATGCTAAAACACTAGAAACCGGAGAAGACCGA
>JAIWNK010000026.1 GCA_020216845.1 Anaerolinea sp.
AAACGGTTGCACCCCCATCGCCCCGCCCGCCCGCGCCGCCGATTCCAACGTACGCACACTGGTCGTCCCCACCGCAATCACTCGGCCACCGGCACGCCGGGTTGCCCGCACAGCCTCAGCCGTCTCTGCCCCCAGCTCACACCATTCGGTATGAATGCGGTGCGTTTGCGGGTCCTCCTCCGTCACAGGTGCAAACGTATCTAGACCAACGTGCAAGGTCACCCCCGCAAACCGCACTCCCCGTTCTTGTAGAGCTGTCATCAGCTGCGGGGTAAAGTGTAACCCGGCCGTTGGTGCCGCTGCTGACCCGGGTTGCTGCGCATACACCGTCTGATAGCGTTCCGGGTCTTGCAGCCGGGTATGAATATAGGGCGGCAAGGGCATCTGCCCAATTTGCGGCAAAAACGGCTCAATCGGTTGCTCAAAGCGCAACAACCGTCGCGCCCCATCCAGAGCCTCCACCACGAGTGCATCGGGACCGCCCTCAATATGCAACCGCTTGCCCGGCAAAACACGCTTACCACCCACCAACGCTTCCCAAGTCTGCGCGTCCACACGCCGCAGCAACAAAATCTCTGCCCGCCCCCCGGAGGGCTTTTGCGCATAGATGCGTGCTGGCAAAACACGCGTCTGATTAATCACCAACAAATCACCGGCGCGCACATACTCCACCACATCCCAAAAGATCCGGTGTTGCAGTTCTTCCCGCCCGCGATCCAACACCAGCAAACGCGAAGCATGACGCGGTTCAACCGGCGTCTGTGCAATTCGCTCCAACGGCAACTCATAATCAAAGTCGTCTGTGCGCATTCTTATCCCAATAACCGCAACTGTTGTGCATCTTCTGGATAGGTCAGGCCCAAATGCTCATACGCCAGGCGCGTCGCCATTCGCCCCTGTGGCGTGCGGTCTAAAAAGCCCAATTGCAACAAATATGGCTCAACCACATCCATAATCGTATCCGCTTCCTCACCAATCGAGGCGGCAATCGTGTTCAAGCCCACCGGCCCGCCGCGATACTTCTCAATAATCGTGCGCAGCACGCGCCGATCCACCTCATCCAACCCCAACGGGTCGACATTTAGCAAGTTCAATGCTTCCATCGCAAAATGTGGCGTAATCACGCCGGTACCGCGCACCTGCGTGTAATCGCGCACCCGCCGCAACAGGCGCAAAGCCACGCGCGGTGTGCCGCGCGCCCGGCGCGCCACCTCTTCCACACCCGCCGGTTCAGCCTGCACCCCCAACAAGCGCGCCGCCCGTGTCACAATCTCAATCATCGCCGGCATATCATAATAATTCAACCGATAAACCGCCCCAAAGCGCGCCCGCAATGGTGCGCTCACCAACGCCAGGCGGGTTGTGGCCCCAATCACACTAAAGCGCGGCAACTTCAATCGAATCGAGCGCGCCGAAGGGCCTTTTCCAATCACAATATCCAGCGCGTAATCCTCCATAGCCGGGTATAACACTTCTTCAATCGCCCGGCCAAGACGATGAATTTCATCAATGAACAAAATATCGCCCGCACGCAAATTGGTCAAAATCGCCGCCAAATCGCCTGCTCGCTCAATTGCCGGCCCGGTCGTAATTTTAATATTCACTCCCATCTCGTTTGCCAACACATGCGCCAACGTCGTCTTGCCCAAACCGGGGGGGCCATAAAACAAAACATGATCCAACGCCTCATTGCGTTGTCGCGCCGCCGCAATCAAAATGGAAAGGTTTTCTTTAACCTGCTCCTGCCCAATCAACTCTTGCAGACGCTGTGGGCGCAGCGCCTGATCGACACGATCATCCGGGCGTGCCTCCGGGTCCATTAAGCGATCCTTATCTTCAGTCATACCCCCGATTATACCTGTTCCTGGCACATTTGGTTTATAATCAACCTATTCAATTCAGGAGCCGTTTGCATGTCCTCTGTCTTTCTTTCGCCCCACCCTCTGGTTGCCCACAAACTCAGCAAGCTGCGCAGTATCGAAACCGAGCCTAAAAAATTCCGTGAGCTTGTGCGTGAAATTGCTGGACTTTTGGCCTATGAAGCCACCGCTGACCTGCTCCTATCGCCCCTCCCCATCCAAACACCCCTGGCGCAAACCCAGGGATGGCAACTGCAAGAGAAAATCGGCCTTGTGCCGATCTTGCGCGCGGGCCTGGGCATGGTCGAAGGCGTTTGGGAAATGATGCCCTCTGCCGAAGTTTGGCACATCGGTCTCTACCGCGATGAACACACCCTCAAGCCGGTGCAATATTACAACAAACTTCCCACCGAGCCAACCGTCTCGGTCTGCCTGATTCTCGACCCCATGCTGGCAACGGGAGGTTCGGCAGTTGCCGTTGTAGACATCCTCAAACGCTGGGGCGCAAAGAAAATCAAATTCGTTGGTCTCATCGGCGCACCAGAAGGTGTACAGCGCCTGCAAACTGCCCACCCCGATGTGCCGATTCACCTGGCTGCCCTGGATGAACAGCTCAACGAACGCGGCTACATTGTTCCCGGCCTGGGCGATGCCGGCGACCGTCAGTTCGGCACAGCTTAGCCACCAATCTGCCGCATACAGCGCCCGGATGGGCTGTGTTGCTGCTCCAATTCATGAGCTAGCGGCTTGAGCGTGATTGCCTGCTGCAAATAGGGCAACAGGTCTTCCCCGCGCCGCAACGCATCACGAATCGGCACCTCAATATTATGCAGCAAACAAGGGCGCAAATTGCCATCCGCTGTCAACCGCAGGCGATTGCACTGCTCACAAAACGGCTCACTGACCGGTGAGATGAAGCCTACCTTGCCACGTGCCCCGCGCAAGCGATATTCTTGGGCGGGGCCACTGCCAACTTCTTCATGACCACAGGCTTCCAACCCCAACGGTTCCAGGCGGGCCACCATTTCGGCAATTGGCAAATACGTCTCTTCTGGCAAAGGCAACCCATCTCCCCAAACAGCCTGGTTTTGAATTGGCATTAGCTCAATAAAACGCACATGCCAATCGCGGTCGAGCGTCAGTAAGGCCATATCTGCCAACTCATCATCATTCACCCCGCGCATCATCACCACGTTCAACTTAATCGGCTTCAACCCCAACGCCTCAGCCTTAAGAATTCCTGCCCAGGTACGCTCAAACGAGCCCCCACGGGTAATCTTTGTAAATCGCTCCGGACGCAGTGTATCCAAACTGACATTGATTCGTTTCAAACCAGCCTGCGCCAAAGGTTCAGCCAGACGGTCTAACAATAGTCCGTTGGTCGTCAAGCTGATATCCTCAATCCCCGGCACAGCAGCAATCATCCGCACCAGTTCCGGCAAATCCGTTCGCACCAACGGCTCTCCCCCCGTCAGACGCACCTCACGCACCCCATAGCGCGCTGCCAATTCCACGACCTGGAGAATCTCTTCATAGCGCAACACATCATCATGACCAATATGCGGCACGCCTTCTGGCGGCATACAATACACGCACCGCAAATTGCAACGGTCTGTAACAGAAATTCGCAGATAAGTAATCTGCCGCCCAAAGCGGTCGCGCAGCACCAACGACGATGACATTGAAGCATTCATGGGTTCCTCCACGCTTGCGGACAAAAAACTGGATAATTCAAGGCGTATTTTATCAACTTCTTGTGCAGGTTACAACCCTTGCACACGCATACCGGTCAGGCGCTCGATCAAACGCCGCAAAGCCCAAACTGGCACCAACAATACCCCGTGCACCACCAAACTGATGGCCAGCACAACCGCCAATGCGCGCAACAGCTGATTCAGTCCGGGTGCCAGGTTCTCCAACATCCATGGGCCTGCACCAGCGACCACTGCCAGCGCAACCAATCCTCCCACAGTCAGACCAAGCGGCAGCCAGCCGCGCCGATCTGAAGCCGAAGGCAACATTGTGCTGCTAATCGCCAGGGTCAGGTAAAACCACAACCAAAAGTCACTTTGTTGCGGCAATGCAACCAAACCCTGCCAAAAGCCACTCAATCCGCCGCGCGAAAAGCTTTCGGCTAGCTGCAAAAACCCCAACCGTTCAATGCCCAAATAAGCGGTCAGCGCTCCCCCCGTAAGCAAAGGCGCCATGCCAATCAACGCATCACGGCCAAAGTCCACTTGCGCTGTTTCCACATAGCCCAATCGCACCGTACCATCCGCCAACACAGCCGGCAAAAGTGAAAAACGCCCCGTGCGCACCCCCAGCAAACGCGCCATCAGATAATGGCTCAGCTCATGCAACAACACCCCCGGGAAAAGCAGCAACGAAAACACCCCCACGGTCACTGCCGGGTGACGAGTTAACAACAAAAAGACGGCCTGCAATTCCCGATGCAGGCGGCGTTGCGCAACCACAAACGCCGCCAAACACCCCAAGAACCAAAGCAGGCCGTCAAAAGCCAACCAACTCACCGGGCTGCAGCTTGTGTAATCGGCACAAATTCTGCCGGCTTCAGGCTAGCCCCCCCGACCAACGCACCATCAATCTCTGGTTGCGAGAAAAATTCGGCGGCATTGGCAGCCGTCACCGAACCGCCATACAAAATGCGAATGCTTTGCGCCACCGCCTCACCGAACAAACTCGCCAGCGTTGGACGGATACAATCCGCCACCACCGCGTTCGCCCCTGTTCCACTTGCTGCTCGACCGGTACCAATTGCCCACACCGGCTCATAGGCAATGACCAATTTTTGGCCCTGCTCAGGGCTCAGCTCTTGCAAACCCAGCCGCAATTGTCGCTCAATCACCGCTGCGGTTTGCCCGGCTTCATTCTCGGTCAACGTTTCACCCACGCACACAATCGGTATGAGCTCATTGGCCAATGCTGCTTTTACCTTACGGTTAACCGTTACATCCGTCTCGCCAAAATAAGCACGGCGCTCAGAATGGCCCAAAATCACATACTGACAAAATTCTTTCACCATTCCAGGCGAAACCTCCCCCGTAAACGCCCCAGATGCCTCCCAATACAGGTTTTGCGCCCCCAGACCAATGCCCGTCCCCTGCAACAGCTCTGAAACCGCCCAAATCGCCGGGAAGGGTGGACAAATCACCCGTTCCACCGTCGTCACAGCCTGCAAACCAGGCAACATCTCTTGCACCAATTGACGAGCCTGTGCAGCCGTCTTGTTCATCTTCCAATTACCAGCAACCAATGGAGTACGCATCCTTGAACCTCTCTCAGTAAAAATTTGACACCTGACCGTTAAGGCCTGTGTTCTACGGCTTATTCAACTGCTGTGCCATGTATACAACCCATCCAGGCATAGCAGGATCCTTCAAAATTCGATCCAGCGCATTCTGCGCCTGCGGATCCTCAAGTTTCAGATAGATTTCGGCTTCCAACAAATTCACTTCCGGAAAATGCTCGCGCACCGTACGGTCTAGCATTAATTCGCGCAACCGACGCTTGGCAGTTGCCATATCTCCAAACAACATCTCGCGCCGCGCCGCTGCCACAGCAAAGAATGGATTGCTCTGCTGCTTCGCAAACACTGCTTCTGCCAATGGATCTGCTGCCGACAGGTAGACCAGTTGATGCATTTGTTCGGACCGGTCGCGCAGAAAATCTAACGGCACAGCCTGGGGCGGGTCAATCGTCATCCACAGTGCCAGCCCCCAAGCACCTTGTTCCATCATCGTCTCCAAAGCCATATCGTAAAAGCCCACATCTTCGCCAGCAGCATTCATCATGAAAGACAAATGCTGTTTAGCGCCCCCCACATCCCCGCCCAAATAAGCCGTCAACGCCTGATTCAGCTCGGCCTGTGCCTGAGTCAGATCGGCAGAAGAGGGCTTCTGCGTCGGCAACACTTGCGGCTTTTCTGGCAAGGTGGAATTCTGTCCTTTCGGCAACGGCGTGGGCAGCATGGCCTGTTGCAATGCGGTTGCCGTCACCTGCCATTGCTCGCGCGCCGATTGTCGCAAACCAACACTGCGCAACGCCACAAAAGCAAACACCAACACCAACACAACACCCAACAACAGCCATCCCCATGGCAAACGCTGCGCCCCCCCAACAGTGTTTGCTTTGCTCCCCGTAGTCCCGGTTGCCGTTGCATTACCCGCCTCGGTTGTTGCTGCTGCCAACACTTCTTGCACCGCAGCGGAAGTCTGTTGCACAGCATGCTCAACAACTTGCTTCCCAACGCCCAACGTGTCACCCTCAAGTTGTTCGTCGCGCCTCATCGGCACAGCTTGCACCGTCTGAACAGACGGCGATGGCGTCACCACCGTTGGAATAGCCGCCTCAGCGACAGGGGCGCCCTGCACCGCAAGATGAACTGCCCGCACCATACTGGCGGCGCTATCAAAACGGTCTTGCGCATCTTTTGCCAATGCCTTTAGCAGCACACGCTCCAAAGCTGGCGAAACCGCCGGGTTAATTTGCCTCGGCGGCGGCAACGGGGAATAAATGTGATCATGGATAACAGCAAACGGCGTATCGGCATTGAACGGCACCCGTCCAACCGCAATCTCATACAACATCACCCCAAACGAATAAATATCTGTGCGCGCATCCAGATCAGCTTTAGACATCGCCTGTTCTGGCGAAATGTATTGCGGCGTTCCCACCATACGATCCGAAGTCAGCGACATTTCGGTGCTCTGTGCAATTCGCGCCAAACCAAAATCCGCCAGGTAGATCATCCCATCTTTGGTCAACAGCACATTGGATGGCTTAATATCGCGATGCAAAATTCCCCGTTCATGGGCATAATGGAGCGCAGAGCCAACCGCATCCACCACTTGCATCATCTCATCCTGTGAAAGCGGGCCCCTTTCCAAACGCGCCTTGAGCGTTTCACCCTCAATATACTTCATGACCAAGTAGGGCAACCCCTCATGTTGTGCAAAATCATAAATGGGAATGATATTGGGATGATCAAGGCGCGCCACAACGCGCGCTTCCCGTTGAAACCGGGCCAGGAAGGTCGGATCTTCAAGAAAAGCCTGATGCAGCACCTTAATCGCCACATAACGATCCAGCGCAGCATGATAAGCCTTGTACACAGTTGCCATCCCCCCCTGACCCAACTGTTCCAAAATCTGATAGGAACCTACCGTCTGCCCAGCCACGAATGGCATAAAAACAACCTCTACCTTACCGGAGATAAATCTATTATAGCCTCACATTCATCAAATGACAATTGACGCAAACGTCCAAAAGCGGTATGATGAGCATACCCAGGTTGGTCAGACGATCGCGGCCCTGCGTGTCAAGGTCGAGGAAAGTCCGCGCTCCACAGAGCAAGATGCCGGGTAACACCCGGGGTGGGGAAACCTGCCGGATTGGGCCACAGAAACATACCGCCTCTTTAGGAGGTAAGGGTGAAACGGCGGTGTAAGAGACCACCGGCGTCGCAGTAATGCGACGGCCAGGCAACCCCCATCTGGAGCAAGGCCAAGCAGGGACGAAGTTCCCCGCGGGGAACGGGAGGCGGCTCGTCTTCCTTGAGTTCCGGGTAGGCTGCTTGAGCGCCTTGGTAACAATGCGCCTAGAGAGATGATCGTCCCATCGCCAACGATGGACAGAACGCGGCTTATCGGCCAACCTGGGCATTTTTTAATTCGGATGAAGCATGTCCCTCATTCCCCACTATCTGGTCAACGCCTATCAAAACCAATGCCTAAGCGGCAGCTTCGAAGCAATTGGTCTATTCTTAGATCTCTCCGGCTTCACTCAGCTAACCGAAGCGCTCATGCAGCATCAAAAACAAGGCGCTGAGGCTCTTACACACGGACTCAACAACACCCTCACTCCCATCATTGAGCAAATCTATGCCGCCAACGGCTTTGTAGCATCTTTCGCCGGCGATGCCATCACCGCCCTCTTCCCACTCGAACAACCCAATTCCGCCCCGCTAGCATTGCACGCCACAACAGACATTCAAGCTCGTTTTGCCAAACCGCAACATTACACCACCCCCTGGGGAAGTTTCAAACTGACAGCACGGGGCGGGCTAGGAATTGGCGAAGTCCAATGGGGCATTCTCCAGACCGCGAATCAAACCCATGCCACCTATTACTTTCGCTCTCAGGCAATTGAAACCGCAACGCGTGCCGAGCAATTGGCCCATAGAGGACAAATCGTTCTGGATAAGGCCATCCTCCCCCATCTTCAGTCGGCGCCACCCCTAAAACCGTTGTCCGGCGCATCGGGCTATGCCCTGCTATCAGGCACACCGTCTGAACCTATTCAAGTTCTCCAACCAACCCCAATCACCAACAAGCTCCTAAGCCGTTTTCTACCCGCATCGGTGCTTGAGTTTGCCAACAGCAATATCGGCGGAGAATTCCGTCTCGTTTTGCCTGTGTTCATCTCGTTTCAAGCAACAGAAGACAACTTACCCGTTTTTGTAGATCACCTCTTGCAATGTGCCGCAGAATATGACGGCTATTTCAACAAATTAGATTTCGGCGATAAGGGCAGCATCGCTCTTGTCCTTTTTGGTGCACCGATTGCCCACGAAGACGATGCACAACGTGCTGCCGAATTCTTGCTCGATTTAAGACAACGTTGCAACCCCGCTGAAATCCCATGGCGAGCGGGCCTCGCGCGCGGTATGGCTTATGCCGGCCTGATTGGTTGCCCACTACGCAGCGAATATTCTGCCATCGGCGACACCGTCAATCTCTCCGCTCGCCTGATGCAACATGCCAATTGGGGAGAAATCTTACTAGACTCCCAGGCCGCCCAATCACTGGCAATCAGTCACACACTCATACCATCTGGCACACACACCATCAAAGGCAAACGTACCCCGCAAGCCACCTACGCCCTGAGTGTCCGTCACAATCAACCGATCATTCCACCCTTCACCGGTCAATGGGTAGGTCGCGAACAGGAAATGCAAACGCTGCAACAATTCCTTGATCCAATCTTCACCACCACCCAATCGCCTACCTTTGCCGGCCTGCTAACACTTTGCGGTGAATCGGGCATTGGCAAGAGTCGCCTACTCCACGAACTGCACATCCAGGTTCAAGCGCAAGGCCGCTCCCACCTTTGGCTCATTGCCCCTTGCGATCCAGTGTTACAACGCGCATTCTCTCCATTTATTCACCTGCTCCAAAATTATTTTTCCCAATCCAACACCATATCAGACAGTGACAATAAAGCCCGGTTTCTACAAAAAATGCAAGAACTGCGCGCCTGGTTACAAAACACCCCCACCCCACAGCTGCCCGCCACCATACGCACAGCACTGCTGCGAGAATTGGAACGCGCAGATTCCTTTCTGGGCGCGCTATTGAACTTACATTGGCCAAATTCCATCTACGAACAACTGGAACCACGTCTACGCTTTGAAAACACCCTTTACTCCTTCAAAGCCTTGCTACAAGCCGAAAGCCTGCGCCAACCTGTCATTTTGGTTCTAGAAGACACACAATGGCTAGACCCCGCCTCTTTGCAACTGCTAGAAACCATCGTACGCCCACCGCACCTCTTTCCCTATGCCATCCTATCCGTTTGCCGCCCACAAGATGATGGCAGCCTGCCAATATTTTCACCCAACCAAGAAATTCCACAAGAAACCATCCGGCTTTCCAGCCTCAGCACCGATCAAATCCAACAAATGGCAACCGATTTGTTGGGCGCCCCCATTGGACAGAAACTTCACACCTATCTGCTTGAAAAAACATCCGGCAATCCATTCCTGATCGAGCAAATCCTGCTTGATCTGCAAGATCGCTCAGGGCTGCAAAACCAAGATGGCAAGCTTGAACTCAATCCCGCCACCCTGCCCGATATCCCCACCAACCTGAACGCCATTCTCATTGCCCGTCTTGACCGCCTCTCATCCGAAGTCAAACAAACGGTTCAAACAGCAGTTGTTCTGGGCTACGAATTTGAAATTGCCATCCTCTCACACATGCTTAACAACAACCCCCTAACACTAATGCTGGTCACTGAAGCCGAAAAACAAGCCATCTGGACAGTATTTCAACAAATACGCTGCCTTTTCAAACACACCCTGCTGCGCGATGCAGCCTATCAAATGCAATTTCACGGGCGGC
>JAIWNK010000027.1 GCA_020216845.1 Anaerolinea sp.
ATCCAGGGCCATCAAGCGCTGATCAGACGTGATCACCAGCGGGTTAATCTCTGCCAGAGTTGCATCATTTTGGAGGTAAACCTGCCACAGCCCTTGCACAATCTTCCCAAAGGACGACCAAAGCGGCTTAGGCAAATCCAGGTTTACCGCAATCTCGCGCGCCTGATAGTCCAACAGGCCCAACAACGGGTTAACCCAAATCTTGATGATTTTCTCTGGCGTCACCCGAGCGACCTCTTCAATATCTACCCCGCCCGCTGCCGAAGCCATCACCACCGGGCAATGTGCCGCACGGTCGTTGGTAATGCCAACATAAATCTCCTGCACGATGCCAATCGCCTCATCCACCAACACCCGCCGCACCGGCAACCCCTTGAGACGCATCGAAAGAATTTGTTCCGTCAGCGTCTCAGCCTCCTCGGGTGAGCGCGCCAGACGAATACCACCCGCCTTGCCACGCCCACCGACCAAGACTTGCGCCTTAACCACAGCTCTCCCCCCCAGTTCCAGCGCAATTTGCCGCGCCTCCTGCGGGTTTAAAGCCACCCGACCATTGGGAATCGGAATTCCATAATGGGCAAACAACTGTTTGGATTGATACTCATGTAACTTCATTGCGCCTCCCCAACCACATGCCATAAGGCAAAAGCCCGGCCTTCGCCGGGCTTCGCCTTGCAATCTTTTTTAGCCTTTCAGATACTCATCCAGAGCTTCTTTGCTGATCCGATAAGCACTGCCGATCTTCTTGGCTTTCAGCTCACCGGCCTGAATGGCCGCAATCACATCTTCTTCAGCCACACGCAACACCGCCGCCGCCTCCGATGGCGTCATCACAGCAGGGGTTGCAGCAGCTGCCCCCGCCGGAGCAGCACCGCCCGCCGGTTGCGCCGGCTGTTGCGTCACACCTTGCACCGATTGATTGATGAGATTGCCAAGCCCAATCCCAGCACCAATCCCCGCCGTCAGACCAGCGCCACCGCTGGGGTTCTGTGCAGCTTCGCGCATCGCATCTGCCGCCTGCAACTGCGTATAGGTTTGCATATCCAGCATACCCATTGCCCGCAGCTCTTCCGCAGACTTTTCGGAAGGCTTCAGGTTCGCAATGTAGAAAGACTTCAGCAGCAAACCAATCGCCGCAAAGTCATCTTGCGCCTTTGCGCGCACCCCTGACCCAATTTCCTCGGTCAGGCCAATCAATTCAGCCACACTATGCTTTGCACCAACCTCACCCAAAATATCCTGCAGCTTGGAGAGAAGCATCGAGCGCAGCCGGTTTTCAATTTCAGCCATGCGATAGGCGCTCTTCGCACCCACAATTTGCGTCACAAACTGCTGAGCATCCTTGACCACAATGCTATAAGAGCCAAACGCCTGCAACAGCGCCACCCCCAACCCCATGCCGGGGTTGCGCACCAAAATCGGCTGCGGCGTGCCCCATTTCAGGTCGGCAAATTCGCGCATGGAAACGTAGTACACTTCCGCTGTGAAAGGCGTTCGATCATTGAAGGCCTTGCCAATCAAATCCGTCAACAGCGGAATATTGGCCGTTGTAATCGTATGCCGCCCTGGCCCAAACGAGTCAAGTGCCTGCCCGTCGCGGAAGAAAACCGCCCGCTGCGTTTCGCGCACAATCACCTGTGAACCAATCCGCAAATCAGCAATGCCCTGCTCCGGAAAGCGGTGGACGATTTCATCCTGCATTTCACTTGGATATTCAACAACATCAAAAATACGCGCCATTTTTCAACTCCACACTATTCTTAAGAACGGAAAATCGCACTACTTGCTTGCGGCAGTGTTGCCGCCCACCATCACTTCGGTACGCTTATTGAACGCGTCTACGCACTGCTGTGCCAACGAAGTCAGGTTACGAATAGCCGCCGGCAAGCCATCGGTGCCCAACGAAGCCTCAACGTTATCAATTGCCCGGCTCACTTCGCCTTCCGACTCCAGCAACACCAAGTCATATTGATAGACCAGCGCCAGTTCCTCTTCGTTGATCTTAACCGCATCAAAAAAGCCTGCATAGCCATAAGATGCCGTGCGCACGCGGTCAATAAATTGGCGTAACTTCAGAGCTGCGGATTCCAAATCATCCACATACAAGATGCCGCCCTGATTGATCAAATCTTTCTGCAAGCCTGAAATTCGTTGCCACAGCGCCTCAAAACGATTGGCAACCGTCTCGCGCAACAATTTATCCGAAGCCCGCCGCGCCCCACGTTCAATATACCCACTAAAACCTGGGATCTTGCTCAGCAGCTTGGTGATGATATCTTGCTCACCCTTCACTCGTTCAAACAGGTCTCCCATTGTGCCTCCTTATTCAATCCTTTCCAAATCAAATGACAAACACTGCAATTATTATAGCCTGAAAAAGGCATCAAAACAACAATCTTTTCAAGCCAATCACTTTATTTACGTAGAAAAGATAAGAAAGTTGTAAGGTTTCTGTAATCTCTCCCCCTTGATTTTCGGACAAGAATCAGTATAATAAGATTGGTTTCTACAGAAACTCATCTTATGAACGGAAAGGAGGTGACAAGTCATGTTGTTCGCCCCGAAAGAGAAGGGTCAGGGTCTGGTTGAGTATGCTTTGATTCTTGTGTTGGTCGCCGTTGTTGTGATTGTTATTCTCGCCCTGCTCGGTCCCGCCATCGGCAAGATTTTCTCCAACATCGTCTCGGCTATCTAAGCCTATCGGGAGCTTTGGCTCCATCCACAAATTTGTCAAGCAAAAGGGAGGCCGCTGGGTGACCTCCCTTTTCGATTCCTGCTCCTGTTTTTTCGCTTTTTCGCTGCGCATTTCCGTTGTTTTTTAGTACAAATTTCCTTGTTTTTGCCAAATCTTATCCGTTGACTTGACATGATTTTTCATTTTTGACTTATAATAGAGATAACTTGTGTAATCTATTTTGAACTTTCAGGAGGCTACAAATGGCTGGCGGAAGAAAAAAAGGTGGCATCGTTCTCATTTTGCTGGCTGTGGTGTTGATCGTCATCCTTGGTATGGTCTATGCCTATACCCAAATCATTGCCCCAATGATGAATGGCAACACAAACAATGGCACGACCGATCCCAATCAAGTCGCCCCCCCCGTTGTTGAAGAAACGATCAACATCGTCATCGCTGCCCAGGCAATCCCTCGCGGCACCAAACTGACCGAGGCGCTTCTCACAACCATTGCCTATCCCAAGAAAGAAGCCCCCGAAGGCCTCTTCTTCACAGACATGGAACAGGTCATCGGCAAAGCCGCCCTCTACAACATTGACGCGCGCGTCCCCATCACCTCAAGCATGATCAAAGACGTTGGCGATCGCGAATGGTCCGCCTCGTTTGACATTCCCAACAACATGACAGCCGTTTCTATCCCGATGAATCGCATGAATGCCGTCTCTTATGCCATTCAACCAGGCGATCACATCATGATCGTTGGCTGCATGATGCTCGTTGACCTCGACCCCGAATTCCAGACCGCACTACCCAATGACGTGGAACGGAAAATTGCTCTCTCGCAAGACGCAACCGGCACAACCTTCAACATCGTCAAAGGGCCAAAGGGCCGCCCCGAAACGGAAAACTACCTTGACCCAGCCGTAACCCCAATCTACGTCCTGCCCCACGAAGAAGCTCAACGGCCACGTTTGGTGTGCCAAAACATCATCCAAGATGCAGTCGTCCTTGGCCTGGGTGACTTTGGCACCACGGCTGCTGCGCAACCCACCCAAGACCCCAACGCTGCCCCGGCACCTGCCGACGAACAAAGCGGCCCACCACCAGCTCCCGTCATGCCCGACATGATCACCATCATTGTCAACCCGCAAGATGCCGTGCTCATCAATTACGCCATGCTGGCCAACATCAAACTCAACTTTGCCCTGCGCAGCCCAACCGACCCGCAAACCATCACCACCGATGCGGTTACCCTGCAATACCTGATGGACCAAAAAGCCATCCCCTTGCCCGTCAAACTGCCCTATGGCATTCAACCAAGCGTCAAAGAGCTTAAATTCCCGACCGAACAAACCTTGCCAGTTACTCAACCCTAAAAGGAGTGTTCATGCCTAGCGAAAAAATTCGGGTAATCATTGTAGATGACATTGCCGAAACGCGCGAACAAATCCGCCGCATGTTGCAATTTGACACCTCGATTGAGGTTGTTGGTTTTGCACGCACCGGACGAGAAGCCATTGACTTAGCCCAAAAAGAAAATCCCGATGTCATCCTGATGGACATCAACATGCCCGATATGGATGGCATCACCGCAACCGAAAACATTCGCCGCAAAGTTCCCTTTGCCCAGGTTGTCATCCTGTCCGTGCAAAGCGACCCCAGTTATATGCGGCGAGCCATGCTAGCCGGGGCACGTGACTTTCTCTCCAAACCGCCGATGATTGACGAATTGACCTCCGCCATTCGTCGGGCCGGTGCCGTAGCGCACGAGGAACGCGCCAAGCAACCCATTGCAACAGTAGCCGCTCCGGGCGGGGTTGCTGTTGCAGGCCAAAGCGCGGCCCTAGGACAGGGCAAAATCATTGTCATCTACAGCCCCAAAGGCGGGTCAGGGCGCACCTCCATCGCCGTCAACCTTGCCCTGGCCTTGCAAAGTGAACAAACCCCCACCGCGCTGGTAGACCTCAACCTGCAATTTGGCGACGCGGCAGTCTTCCTTAATGAACAGGGCAAAAACACCATCCTCGACCTAACCGTACGCGCCGATGAACTTGATGCCGACATCGTCCGCGAGGTCATGGTCAAACACGCCGCCAGTGGCCTCAACATTCTTGCCGCCCCACCCCGCCCCGAAATGGCAGACGCAATTACCGCTGACCAAGTAGGCAAACTGCTCAAATACCTGCGTCACGTCTACAGTTACATTGTTGTTGATACAGCCTCTTATCTGACCGAACCGATCTTAACCGCCCTTGAAGCAGCCGACATCACCGTCCTGGTCACCACGCAAGACATCCCCTCGATCAAAAGCTGCAACCTGTTCCTCACCCTGGCTGATCAAATCAAACTGCGCCGCGACTCAATTCTGTTCATCATGAACCGCTACGACAAGCGCATTGGTATTTCTCCCGAAAAAGTCGGCGAAAGCCTCCATCACCCCATCCCCCTCAGCATTCCACTCGACGATCGGCTCATCATTGCTGCCATCAACCGCGGCATTCCATTCCTGGTGGATAACAAAACCCACCCAATCAGCAAAGTCATCTATTCCCTGGCCGATTTAATCAAAGACCGCATTACCAAACTAGACGTAGTCGAACAGCCCGGCACGACTCGTCGTTAATCTTACCCCTTGCAAGGAGGAAGTAAGGTATGTCCATACTCAAACGAATTACCGGTGGTGAAGGCGGACAACAGTCTTCTTCTGGCACCCCGCCTTCCTCTCGCCCAAGCGAAGGACAACGCCCGCCTTCATCTCCCATGCAAACCATGCGCGTCAGCGCCCCCGGCACCCCCGGCGCACAAGATAAATACACCGACGTCAAAAACCGCGTCCAAAATAAACTCGTTGCCACCCTCAGCCCCAGCACCGATCCCTCCCAGGTTGAGCAGGTGCGCCACACCATCCAGGAACTGTTCGAACAAATCCTCGAAGAAGAAAACATCATCCTTTCCCGCCCTGAACGGGCACGCATGTTCGAACAAATTGCCGCCGAAATCCTTGGCCTTGGCCCGTTGCAGGTTTTGCTTGAAGATGAAAGCATCACCGAAATTATGGTCAATGGTGCTAAGAACATCTACGTAGAACGCAAAGGCCGCATCTATCGCGCCCCAATTACCTTTGAAAACAACGAACACGTCATGCGCATCATCGAGCGCATCGTTGCTCCTCTGGGCCGCCGCATTGATGAATCCAGCCCCTACGTAGATGCCCGTCTGCGAGATGGCTCGCGCGTCAATGCCGTCATCCCCCCCATCTCCCTGGTAGGACCCGTCATCACCATTCGTAAATTTGCCAAAAAGCCAATCACCGTCCAACAAATGATTGATTATGGCACTGTGACGCCAGAAGTCGTGCAATTCCTCGAAGCATGCGTCAAATCCAGGCTCAATATCGTCATCTCAGGCGGCACAGGCTCAGGCAAAACCACCCTGCTCAACGTCCTCTCCGGTTTCATTCCTAGCGATGAGCGCATCCTCACCATTGAAAACGCAGCCGAGCTTCAACTACGTCAGGAACACGTTGTAACGCTTGAATCGCGCCCACCCAACATTGAAGGACGCGGCGAAATCACCATCCGCGACCTGGTCGTCAATGCCCTTCGTATGCGCCCAGACCGCATCGTCGTCGGCGAAATTCGCGATGCTGCCGCTTTGGACATGCTCCAGGCCATGAACACCGGTCACGATGGTTCAATGACCACCGCCCACTCCAACAGCCCACGCGACACACTTTCCCGCCTTGAGACGATGACCCTCATGGCCGGCATGGAACTGCCTGTGCGCGCCATCCGCGAGCAAATCTCCTCCGCAATCGATTTGGTCGTTCACCAAGAACGTATGCGCGACGGCACACGCAAAATCGTCTATGTCAGTGAGGTGACCGGCATGGAAGGCGAAGTCATCACCCTAACCGATTTGTTCTTCTTTGAGCAAACTGGCATTGGCAAAGATGGCAAAATTGAAGGTCGTTTGCGCGCCAGCGGCTTGCGTCCAAAATTCATGGAAAAAATTGAAGCAACTGGCATTCATCTGCCACCAACCGTTTTTGGCATTGGCGAACGGAGGCGTTAACCTGAAAAAGGTGTCCCATGAATAACCCAACCTTAATCCTATCGATTGGCGGTGGCATTGCCCTTGTCTTACTGATTGTGGGGATTGTTATTTCCATCCGCAGCGAACGCGCCGCGGTTGAGGAACGCATGGGCCGTTACCTCGACCCAATCGAACAAGAGCACATGGAAGCCATCAAGCGCACCCCGCTGACAGATTGGCTTAACAAAAGCGTCGAAAAATCATCCTATGGCAACAAAATTGCCCAAAACCTGGCTCGCGCAGATCTAAAAATCAAACCTGGCGAATACATTGCCCTCATGCTCATTGCAGCCTTCGGCGTTGGCGTCGTATTATGGTTCATTGGCGGGCGCAATATCATCGCTGGTGTCATCGGTGCGGTCATTGGCCTCTTCCTACCCAATTTCTACGTCAAACGTCAGCAAGGCAAACGCCTCATCCGCTTTAACGATCAACTAGCCGACATGCTCAACCTGATGGTCAACGGCCTGCGCGCTGGTTTTTCAACCGTGCAAGCCATGGAAGCGATCAGCAAAGAACTTCCCCCGCCCATCAGCGACGAATTCTTGCGCGTGGTGCAAGAAATGCAATTGGGCGTTCCAATGGAACGTGCCCTCGACAACCTTTTAGCACGCATTCCCAGCGATGACCTCGACCTGGTCATCACCGCCATTAACGTACAACGCGAAGTCGGTGGCAACCTGGCCGAAATCCTTGATACCATCTCGCACACCATTCGCGAACGCGTGCGCATCAAAGGCGAAATTCGCGTCCTCACCACCCAAACAATGTATTCTGGCCGTTTCCTTTCGATGATGCCCGTCATCGTGCTCGCCATCCTCTACCTGCTCAACCGTGACTACATGATGACTTTCTTCATCCCTGAAAACCGCCTATGCGGCTCCATTGCTCTGGGTGTGGGTGCAACGCTCATTGTAATTGGCTACTTAGTCATGAATAAAATTGCCGACATTGAGGTCTAACACAAGGAGGCAGCAATGACGATTATTATTATCCTGGTGCTGGTTGTCATTGGAATCGCAGTAGCACTGACTGTCATTGGCCTGCGCCGTCCACAAGAATCGGATGATCGCGATCTGCTCAACCGGTTAAATGAATTTGCCGCGCGCGGTGAAGAAGTAGACCTGCGCAAACTTGAAATGTCACAATCGTTTACCGAACGCGTCATCTACCCCACCGCCCGCAAACTCGGTGAGCTCGCCATTCGCTTTACCCCGCAAAATGCATTGCAAGAAATCTCAAAAAAGCTTGAGCTTGCTGGCAGCCCCGCCAAACTAGATCCCACCATGATTCTGGCCATGCAATTCATTGCTGGCTTCATCTTTGGCGGTCTTGTCGCTCTGGTCTTCAGCGTAGGCACCCTCACCTGGCCAGCAAGCCGGGTCTTGCTTGTCACAATTGCTTTCGCCGGGCTAGGGTTTTATTTTCCACAGCTATGGCTTAGCAGCAAAATCACTCGCCGACAAAAAGAAATTCGCAAAGCCATGCCAGATGCGCTTGACCTGTTGACCATTTGCGTTGAAGCCGGGTTAGGGTTCGATGCTGCCATGTCAAAAGTGAGCGAAAAATGGCAAACTGAGCTTTCTTTAGCATTTGCCCGTGCCATTCGCGAAATGCAACTCGGCAAAATGCGCCGTGAAGCCCTACGTGACATGGCGGACCGCATTGGCCTATCCGAGATGACCAGCTTTGTTGCCGCAGTCATCCAATCAGAAATGTTGGGCGTCAGCATGTCCAAAGTGTTGCGCATCCAGTCAGATCAAATGCGCATCAAACGTCGTCAATTGGCAGAAGAAGAAGCTCACAAAGCCCCAATCAAAATGCTAATTCCGATGGGTTTGTTAATCTTTCCCTCTTTGATGATCGTTCTGTTAACCCCTGCAGCGCTCAAACTGATGCACTCAGCCTTAGGCGGCATGTTCAACTAGAACGGAGGAAGATATGCAATTGGTGGGACTGAAAAAGCCCCCCCTGCATGGTATCTATCACGCATTATGGAGCGCCGCTGACTGGCTCTACCCCCCAAATTGTAGCGGCTGTGGCAAATTTGGCCAACGATGGTGCCCTGCCTGTCAGGCACAGGTGCAAATCATTCAAGACCCGGTTTGCCCACAATGTGGCAATCCGCAGCCCAAGGCTGAACTATGCCCTTCTTGCCGTCACACCCCCCCACCCTATGCGGGGCTACGTTCCTGGGCTGCCTATCGCGAACCGGTGCGCCATGCAATTCACCAACTCAAGTATGCGGGCGACATGGGCATAGCCGAAAGCTTCGGCAACAGCTTATTATCCGTCCTTGAAAAGCAAAACTGGAACATCGAATGTATAGTTCCTGTACCACTTAACCCCCACCGTCAGATGGAACGCGGCTATAATCAATCTATGCTACTCGCTCTACCGCTTGCAACCGCACTGCGTCTACCGTTACGCCCACAAGCATTGCTGCGCAAACGCGATACGCTCAGCCAAACCAAACTTTCAGCACAAGAACGCAAACAAAATCTGCTTGGTGCTTTTCAAGCCCAAGCAAAATATATTCGAAATCAAACCGTGTTGTTGATTGATGATGTTACCACAACCGGAGCGACCCTCTGGGCTTGCGCACAAGCATTGCTCGAAGCCGGAGCGAAAAGCGTCTATGGTCTCACGCTGGCCCGCTCCCTCCTGCAAGCCGACAGCCCAGAAATTGCCGTTGCTGCTTAGCAGCCCATCCTATCCATTTCACTATTCCTGAGGAGGAAGCCATGGAAAACAAAATTGAAATCTTTGCACGAAACCTGGAAGTGACCGATCGCATCAAAGAATATGTGACCAAAAAAGTCTCCAAATTCGATCGGTTTTTAGGCGATATTGATGAGTCTCGCGTTGAGCTTTCTTATATCAAATCTGCCCGCAGCTCAGCCGATCGTCAGGTAGCACAAATTACGCTGCGCGGGCGCGGCTACGTTTTGCGCACCGAAGAGCGCGCTGACGACTTGTTTGCCGCCATTGATGCCGCCATTGACAAAATGCAGCGCCAAATCGAACGGCTAAAAGGCAAGCGTCAGGTTGGACGCGGTGATGGCACTCCCGCCTCCGAAGTAGCCCCCGTCGTTGAAGCGGAAGAAGAAGCCGAAAAACCGTTGATCGTCCGCCGCAAACAATTCACCCTCATCCCAATGGATGAGAACGAAGCCATTGAGCAAATGGCCTTGCTGGGTCATGAAAACTTCTTTATCTTCTACAACGCCA
>JAIWNK010000028.1 GCA_020216845.1 Anaerolinea sp.
ACACCAGCGCCATCAACATCCTCTACCGCCGCCGTGATGGCAATTACGGCTTAATTGAGCCGCAAATCGGCTAACCCCTCCTCATCAAGCAAAGACCAAAAGGTCGGTCAGATACCTGACCGACCTTTTTTCGTTTCACAATCCGGCAAATAAATCTCGCTCGCGCTGCTCACCGGGTTTGGGCGGCGGAAACGCGCGCATAAACCGTTCTGTCGCCCCGGCAAGGCGTCGCAACCGTCCGAGCACCCCTCCGCTCATACGCTGCCCCCCCTGACTGACATGACAGGCACTCGCCTCATCTCGCACCCGCACAACCGGATCATAGCGCACGAGCGCGTGAGTCGGAAAGTCCACCTCAGCAATCGAAACCAGGTCAATATCACCATTCTCGCCAAACTGACGTGGATTGCGACCCAACAACGGCAAAACCCGCACCATTACACGCAAAAAGCCACGCGGAATCGTGTGAAAATACAACTTAGCCGCCTGGAACGGCGCTTGTTTTTCATCATCCACAAAATCCGCCTGTGCAGCCAAACCAAAAGCAAGCTCTGTTGCCCTTTGAATGGCAATATGATCGGGATGACGATAGCCACCAATTGGGTCAAACGTTAGCACAACTTGGGGGCGCAACTTGCGGATATAACCGGCCACCCGTCGTGCCACCGCATCCAATGGCTGTGCCGCCAACGCCTGTGGATGTGAATTATCCGCTGCCCCAGGCATGCCCGAATCGCGATAGCCCAAGAAAAACACCCCGGCCAGCCCCAACGTTTCGGCAGCACAACGCAATTCCATCTCACGGCGACTGCCAACACTATCAAAGCCAGCCATCAATGCCGGGTCCATTTGCCCCACCTCACCCCGCGTGGCACAAATCAAATAAACCTGCACCCCCCGCCGGGCATAAAGCGCCAACGTTCCCCCCATGCCAAACGTCTCATCATCCGGATGTGCCAAAACTGCCAACAACACAGGTGTGCTGCCATCTGCCAAATGCACCGGCTCAAATGCTTTGCTCATCATTCTTCACTCCTACAACTTACTTTTCTCAATCATACCCCGTTTTGGGGTTCTCTTGCGTGCAACTGTCCAATGTTTCAGCCACAAGACCAACAAAGCCGCAACTGCCCGACGATAACTTCGCCGCGCTGCGGCAATTTGAGCAGGCAACGGAGAGCGCTGACTAAACAAAGTCACTTCCAGCAAAGCCGTTGCCTGCTCCAACGCCTGCAATATGTTTGGCTGTGCCGCTAGCTGTGCATAGTTTGTCAGCAAAAACTCGCGCGGGGTTTGCGAAAGTCCGCCGACAAACCCCGCCAACGCCAAATCACGCCGCAGCCGCGCATACAACGCCACAGCAGGTGAACGCGGCTGCGGCCATACCCGCCCCAACCATAGCAAGCCCACCCCCACCAACAACAACGTCCCCATCGCTAATATCCACCCCCAACGCGCCAACGCGTGCATTCCATCCCCCTTACGCTGCTCGGTCTTTTCGACAACTGGCCCTTCACCAGCGCGCTCAACCTGGCTATACGCAGCCGTCGGCTCAAATTCCACCCACCCATACCCAGGAAAATACACCTCCACCCAGGCATGTGCTGCCGAGGCCGGCACGCGATACGCACCACGACCGGCATCATACTCCCCACCAACAAAACCTGTTGCCACGCGCGCCGGCACCCCAACCTCGCGCAACATTACCACCATCGCTGAAGCATAATAACTACAAAAGCCCGTCTGTGCATCAAACAAAAAATAATCCACCACATCCCGCCCGTCCGGTGCCGGCTCAACATCCAACGAATAGGGATAGGTACGCACATATGCTTCAATCCGTTGTGCCTTATCATAGGGCGTCTCTGCCCCCTCAGTCAACTGTGCCGCCAGCAGCCGCACCCGTTGTGGCAGCGCCTCTGGCAATTGCAAATAAACTGTGCTGATTTCCGGCGGATACGCGTCCCCAGCTGCACGCAACTGCGCAGCTGTAACTCGATTCACCCAAGATACCACCCGATAAGAACGCACACTGCCCCTCAACAGCACCGTATCTGCATCAGCAGCAACTCGCTGCGTACCTTCTCCAGCCACAACCGGAAAGTTCACTGCCGGCAACAGCCCCTGCACAGGTACAAGCAAATCAAATTGCTGCTCCAACAAAGAACGCCCACGCGGCGGCGTTTCACCCCCAAAAACATCCGCGGGCAATTCGTCCTTTGGCAAAACAGCCCGCCAGCCCGCTCCTGTATACACATCAAACACACCGTTACGCCAATAATAATTGTGTTGTACAACCTGCCCAGAAGGCACCGGCGCCGAATCGCTGATCGTCACCCAAAACGCCGTTCGTGTCGAACGATCAGGCGGGGCGCCAATTCGTTGCAAATCGGGCATGGTGGCGCTAACCGCCTCCGCCGAATACTCCACAGTTTTCGGTGGCGCAAGCGTCGGCTCCCTGTTTTGCTCAACAGGGCTTACCGCCACCTCCTGCGAAGCAGGCTTAAGCCAATCTCCCAACTTCTGCCAGCCTTCCGGCGTAGCCACCCAGGCCGCCCCCCAAGCCAATAAACCAATCAACAACGCCATCCCTGCAGCACTCCCCAACCACTCGGGCAGCAACGAATCGGCAAACGGCCAATCCACGCCGGTTGCATCCCAACGCTGCTGCGCCACCCGATACGCAGCATAAGCCTGTGTCACCAGCAGCACGGCCACAAACACAACCAACAACCCCACCCCCTGCCCGGCCACAAATAAACAATAAGCCAGCAACCCACCCATCGCCACGCCGCCAATTAGCGGTTTGCGCAATCGCAGCATCGTCCAGCTCAGACCACAGCCAAGCATCCACGCCAACAGTGCCCCTAGCAACATTGCTATCGTCTGATCATAAACCGCCCCCGTTTCCAGCCACATGCTGCCCCAACCGCGCACCCGTTCAACCAACAGCAAACTACGCAGGCGCACCCAATCCAAAACGCCCATACCTATCGCCGAAGAAGGCCACACTCGCCCCACCCACATCAACGTAACCACCGCACCACTCCCCAACACATAGCTCAGCACCCCGGTCCAATGCCAGCGCGTGCCACCCAACAACACCCCCAGCAAAGCACCGCCCCACAAAAAAGCCGCCCACTGCCGCCAAAATGGCCATCCGCCCTCACTTTGCAGCCCAAGCGTCACACATCCCAAGAGCAAACCCAGCAGCAAGCCATCCGCCCAAAAACGTTTTGCCCAAGCGTAAATAGGCCCGCTCCAATGCATCCCCATTTTCATTGAAGCCCACCCATAACATGGGGCGCATGTTGCAACAAAGCCCGCCCTGTGCCAAGCGTACGAAATTCCCAACGACTCAGCCGGCCATGAGCTCCCAATTGCACCCGCACATCCTCCCGATGCACCACTGTCGCCGCAATCCCCTGCCCGGATAAAACTTCCTGCAATGCCGCTGCCCGCCCTGCAACCGCCTCCACCTCCATCAACAGCGCCTGACACCCCCCCGGGCCAAACGTCACTGCTGCCCCCAACCAATCCTGTTCCAGTGCAGTTGTAATCGGTAACACAGTGCTCTGCGCCCTCACAAGCGGATGCAAGCGGCCCAAAACCTCACTCAGCGGCAGCTCCCCCGCCTGAATGCCCGCCAACAAACGCAAGATACGCCAAAATTGTGATTGTCCCGTCTGCGGTGCCAGCCAAACCATCCCCTCAGCTCCTGCTGCAGCAAGCCCCACCCGCAATTTAGCACGCAGCAAATCAGCAGCCAACGAAGCCGTCAAAATCACCAAGAGTTCCAACGTCCCCTCTTCGCCTTGCCCAAGCTGAACAGCTGCATTGAAATTGGGCACAAGCCAAATCGAAGAAAGTGCCTCTGGCTCTAGCACCTTGACAAACAGTCCATCGCGTCGAGCCGTTGTTGGCCAGTGTACACGTTTCAATGCGTCGCCCACTTGATAGGCGCGCACGGCAAAGGCCTGCGTCGTCTCTGCAGCAAGCGGCTGACGATCCGGTCGTCCCTCCCCGCGCACTCCGCGACGCGGCAACAACCCCGGTGGCAAAACAGCCAAAGGCGGATATACCAACACCTCCACCGGATCGCGGAAAACCTGATGCACCTCAAACAGCCCAAATGGCTCACCCAACAACAATTCCCATGGCCCCAACGTAAATACCCCACGCTGTCGGCACACTGTGCGCGCACTCCAACGTTGCGAACTGTTACCACCCACTGCACGCACACTGCGCACCGTGTGCCCTGGCAAACTGGAATGATCCACAAATTCAGCCCAAACAACCGGCAGCCAACTATCGTTTTGCAAAGTGATTATCTCTTCAAGCTCATCCCCCACTTGAAAAGCGCCGTACCGCAGTTTGCGCTGCCCATGCACCCCTCGCGCCAAAGCCAATGCCCACCCATAAGCAAACAACACCAACAAGCCGATACTGACGAGGCTAACCGCTGCCACCCCCACAGGTGAAAGCCCATACCATACGGCAACCCCCAACAATAGAGGCAGCAACCAACGGGCACGCAAGGCAATGTGTACCTCACAATCTGACCGTTGAAAGCGCAACAGGTGCGGAAGCTTCATCTCAATAACGACGCAGCCGCGGATCTATCTGCTCAGCCCAAGCATTAATCCCGCCCCGCAAATGATAGACTCGCTCAAAGCCTGCTTGCTTCAGCAACTGCACAGCTCTGGCCGAGCGCGTTCCCGTCCGGCAAAACGCCACCACCGGTCGAGCCGCATCCAATTCCGCACAACGCTGCCGCAACTGCTCCAGCGGCATCCAAATTGCCCCCGGCAGGCTGGAAATTTGCAATTCAACCTCGGCACGCACATCAATCAGCTGCGGCGGGTTTTCGCCCTGCAAACGCTCAGCCAACTCAGCAGGCGACCATTCAAATTCTTCGGCAAGGCCCACACCACCTTGCACTGCAACGCCGCAAAACGCTTCGTAATCCATCAGCTCCGTCACCGAAGGATGCTCACCACACACCAAACAGGCCGGGTTTTTGCGCAAAGCCACTTTTTGAAAACTCATGTCTTGCACATCGCACAGCAGCAACTGTCCAATCAGCGGCTCGCCCACGCCCAGAATCAGTTTCAGCACCTCTGCCGCCTGCAAACTACCCACAATCCCCGGCAACACCCCCAACACCCCACCCTCACCGCACGAAGGCGCCACACCGGGCGGCGGCGGCTCGGCAAACAAACAACGATAGCACGGCCCACTGCGCGCATCAAACACGCTCACCTGTCCCTCAAAACGAAACACAGAGCCATACACATACGGTCGCCCACTAAACACAGCCAAGTCATTCAGCAAATAACGCGTCGGGAAATTATCCGTCCCATCCACCAAAATATCATACGGCTCTGCAATCTCCGCCGCATTTTGCGCAGAAAAAACTGTGTCATACGTATCCACACGAATGAATTCATTCAGCCCCTGCAACCGTTCACGCGCCGATTCCACTTTGGCTTTGCCAACCGCTGCCCGATGGTGAATGACCTGCCGTTGCAAATTGGAAGTATCAACCACATCATAATCCACCAAACCAATCCGTCCAACCCCTGCTGCTGCCAGATACAACGCAATCGGCGACCCCAACCCGCCCGTGCCTACCACCAAAACCGATGCCGACTTCAGCTTGCGCTGACCAGACAGCCCCACACCGGGAATCAACAAATGACGCGAATAGCGGAACAACTCGTCCTGATTCAAATCGGGCAACATCGCAACCTCATTTCATACTAGATAGGCCAGATAGAAGCGTGCTTTTTTCACAAAATGCGACTAAAATTATACTATCATGCACATCATTCTCACCCATGAACAAGCCGACTTTGACGCGATTGCGGCCCTGCTCGGTGCAGCGCTGCGCAATGAACATGCCATCCCGGTCCTGCCACGGCGCACCAATCGTAATGTGCGCTCCTTTCTCAATCTATACAGCTCTGAATTGCCCTTTTACGAAGCCGGCGACCTTCCCCCCGGTGAGCCCATCGAAACCGTAACCCTTGTAGACACCCAATCGCTGACCACGCTCAAAGGGTTGCACAACAATGCGCGCATCTATATCATAGACCATCACCCCCCACGGCCCACCCTCTCGCCAACATGGACTTTTAGCACCGAAGCGGTCGGCGCCTGCACCACACGCTTTGTCGAATTACTGCGCGAACACAACAGCAACCTAACCATTATCCAAGCCACGCTCCTGTTGCTTGGCATTTACGAAGATACCGGCTCGCTCACCTACGTCAGCACCACCCCGCGCGATGTGCGCGCCGCAGCCTTTCTGCTCGAACAAGGCGCCAGCTTAAGCATCCTGGCAGATTTTCTCAACCCGCCCCTCTCTGCCGCCCAACGCAAAGTTTACAACCGTTTGTTGACCCACGCACAAACTTACACCATCCACAACCAAACCATCCTCATTTCTACCACCAATGCCCCCCATCTAACCGAAGAAATTTCCAGCATTGCCCACAAATTGCGCGACCTGCTTGACCCAGACGCACTTTTCCTCATCGTTCGAACCATTGAAGGCATTCGCATCGTCGCCCGCTCCACCAGTGATCAAGTTGATGTCTCAAAAGTCGTCCTCCATTTTGGCGGCGGCGGTCATGAGCGCGCAGCTTCTGCCCTCATCAAAGTCAGTGATAATGAACCTACGCTTGCCAAGGTGCAGGCAGAATTACTCGACCTCTTGCCCGGCATCATCGCCCCCCCCATCACCGTCGGGCAAATCATGTCCAGCAGCCCACTCACCCTCTCTCCTGAAACCCCGGTGCAAAAAGCGGCTGAGCTGATGCAACGTTATGGCTATGAAGGTTATCCCATTGTCCAGCGCGGCAAAATCATTGGCTTGCTCACTCGCCGTGCCGTAGACCGTGCCCTGGCACACAAACTTAACCTGACTGCTGCCAGCTTGATGGAAGCCGGCGAGGTACAAATTTCCCCACATGAATCCATTGAAGCCTTGCAACGCCTCATGTCGAGCACCGGATGGGGACAGATTCCCGTCACCGATTCTGAAACCGGCAAGATTCTCGGCATCGTCACCCGCACAGACCTGCTCAAAACCCTGGGCCACAGCAACACCAAATTGCCAGGCCGTCCCAACCTAAGCAAGCAACTGCAAACAGCGCTGCCACCCGCCCGGCTTGCTCTATTGAAACAGATTGCCGAGCAGGCCCAAGCCCTCAATTTACCGGCCTACATTGTTGGCGGCTTTGTACGCGATTTGCTACTGGAACGCCCAAGTTACGACTTCGACATTGTCACCGAGGGAGACGCCATCACCCTGGCGCAGGCCTTATCTGCTCGCTTTGGAGGACGCATCGTTACACACAGCCGGTTTGGCACTGCCAAATGGCAAATTGCCGACATCCGTCCAGCCCTGCTCAGCCACCTGCAAATCTCCGCAGACCCAACCAGCCTACCCGACAGCCTCGACCTGATTAGCGCTCGCACCGAATTCTACGACTATCCTACCGCCCTGCCCACCGTCGAACGCAGCAGCATCAAACTTGACCTGCACCGTCGCGACTTCACCATCAACACCCTTGCCATGCGGCTTGATGGGCGTTATCACGGTGACCTGTATGATTATTGGGGCGGATTGAATGACCTGCACAAAGGACAGGTGCGCGTTTTACACTCGCTCTCCTTCGTAGATGACCCCACCCGCATGTTGCGGGCCGTACGCTTTGAACAACGTTTTGGCTTCACCATTGAACCACGCACCCTCCAATTGATGAACGAAGCACGCGACCTTTTACGTCAGCTTTCTGGAGAACGGCTGCGACACGAGTTCGATCTCATCTTCGCCGAAGCCAATCCCGCAGATATGTTGCAGCGGCTCGATCAGTTGGACCTGCTTCGCCCCATTCACCCAGCCCTGGTATGGAAGGCCAACCTAGCCACCCCACTGCATCAAGCATTGCACGAAGAATTTGCCCCCAGCTGGCAAATTCCCCTCACCACCAGCGGCATATCTTCTCGCCGTCTCATTGCCTACATAGTCTGGCTTGCCAGTTTGCCCCTTGGTGCAGTTGTTGAAATCTGTCTGCGGCTCAAATTTTCTCGGCCATTGCGTTTGGCCCTGCAAGGTGCCAGTCAGCTCTGGCAGGACTTGCCAGAGTTGCTTCACCGCCCACCCAGCCAGGTTTGCGAGCATTTACAAAAGCAATCACCGGCAACGCTCTATGCGCTTTACCTGCTCAGCCCCTCGGTTGAAATCCGCACCTTGTTACAGCGTTACCACACCACCTGGCAATATGTACAACCCTTTACCACTGCAGCCGATTTGCAAACGCTGGGTCTGCCCCCCGGCCCGCGTTACGCCCAAATTTTGACCGCATTGCGCAATGCCCATCTCGATGGACAAATCAATAGCCATGAAGACGAGAAAGAGCGATTACAAACGCTCTTGAATCCCACCCTCCCCAACGACTATGGAAACGACACAGACCATTGAGCTTACCCCGCCATCTTGGACACAACAAATTATCATCCGCACTGTCACCCGGGCCGACCTGCCCGCGCTTGAATGGGATGGCGAATATAAACATTTTCGCCGTCTATATGCACAAGCGTTTGAGCGCGCACAGCTTGGTCTCAGCCGTCTTTGGCTGGCCGAATTGCCGGGAAGAGGATTGATTGGCCAGGCCTTTGTCCAACTCAATTGCGACTTTCCAGAACTGGCAAACGGCTACGATCGCGCCTATTTATATGGGTTTCGCGTCCGTCCAGCTTATCGCAATTGCGGCATTGGCAGCCAAATTTTACGCACCATTGAACAAAACCTGCTCAGCAATCACTTCTGCTGGTTGACACTCAATGTTGCCAAACAAAATGTTGCCGCCTATCGCCTCTATGAACGTTTGGGCTTTCGGCGCATTGGCGAAGATCCTGGCATCTGGCACTATATAGACGATCAGGGCAAGCGTCACGACATGCACGAACCCGCCTGGCGCATGCAAAAACGCCTTGGTTCTAGCGATTAATTTCCCGCCTGCAGCGCTTGCAAAAACGCTGCACCATGCTTCCCTTCTGCCAAGAATTGTTTTGCAGTGGTCATCTCAAACCTCAACCGAACATCCTCCGCATCATTGCCACTTTCAAACACCACAGAAGTCTTTTGTAGATTTGCCGGGTAGCTATCTGCGGGTGCGGCCAACAGAACCTGTAAAACCTGCTCCAAACGGTTGCCCATCCCCTCTTGATCCGAAAAATCGTGCCAACCGATCGCCAAATAGACATCCACACTCATCACCCCAAAACCACCCACGCGCCCATCGGCATAGACACAATCTTCACCAAATGCAACAAGCTGCACATTCACATCCTCCAACCCCGCCTCAGCCAAACGCGCCTGCGCAGCTGCTGTTTCCTGCTCAAGCGAATGCGTTGCCCAAACAAAAGCGCAAGGCGTCAACTCCGCTTCTGCGGTCGCTGTTGGCCCCATCGTTGGAGGTTCAAAACTGCATCCCGATAACACCACCAACAACGCCAACGCCCCAACCAACTTCTGCATCATCATGGCATCGGCGTCGAATCAGGCAAAAACGAGCGCGGCTGTGAAGCAGGCACCGTTGGCGTCCAGGTTGGCGGCAATTGTTTCTGGGTAGGCGTAGCCGTTGGCAGCACCAACGTTGGCGGCAACGTCGGCGGGCGGAACGGATTCAAGGCTGAGTTGGGGTTGGAAAAAATCGAAAGCAACACCAACGCCACAACCACCGTCGCGACCAACACAAAAATCGTCAAAATATTGAACAACGTCTCGCGCTTCATTCTCTCATCTCGTCTATGAAAAAATCATCTTACACTTCAGTATACGAAAAGCCGTTAAACTGTCGAGAAAATTTAGCTTTCAATCTTCCAATATGGTATAATAACACAGTTTGTCGAAAAGTTTTTTTGCACAAAACTTTTGACAAGAATACCATCTTCCCTTAAAATAAGACTTCGGCTTATTACCATCTTC
>JAIWNK010000029.1 GCA_020216845.1 Anaerolinea sp.
TTTCAGATATTCCTTGGGCTGGCCCCATCGCTGGCATTCGCGTGGCCCGCATCGAAGGCCAATTCATTGCCAACCCCACTTTCGAACAAATGGCCCTGTCTGACCTGGATCTGCGCATGGCCGGCACGCGCGATGCCATCCTGATGGTTGAATGCGGCGCTAACGAAATTCCCGAAAGCGACATGCTTCAGGCACTGCTCTTTGGACACCAGGCCATGCAACCGATCATTGACCTGCAAGAAAAGATGGCCGCTGAAGTAGGCAAAGCCAAGCGCGAAATCACCACCTCCCCACTCGATCCAGCCCTGGTTGAAACCATTGCTCAACGCGTTGCCCCCGAACTGGAAGCTGCCCTCGATGCACCGCACACCAAAGCTGAGCTTTATTCACAAATTGACGCCTTGCAAAACCAAATCTTGGCCGAAATGCTGCCAGCAGATGCCCCGGCAGATGCTGTGCTGCCCACCGCAGCTGAGATCAAGCAAGCCTTTGGCGAAGTTGAAAAGCGCGTTGTTCGTCGCCGCATCCTTGATAAGGGCATTCGCCCCGATGGCCGCACCCTGACCGAAATTCGCCCCATCTGGTGCGAAGTCGGCATCAGCCCACGTGCCCACGGCTCTGGCCTGTTCACGCGCGGCGAAACTCAGGTGCTGACCATGGCCACCCTTGGCACGCCAAGCGAGGCCCAGGAACTGGACAACCTGACCCCAATCGAAACCAAACGCTACATCCACCATTACAACTTCCCGCCTTACTGCACCGGCGAAGTCAAACCGCTGCGCGGTCAATCACGCCGTGAAATTGGTCATGGCGCGCTGGCCGAACGGGCCCTTGTGCCGGTCATCCCGCCCCTGTCCGAATTCCCTTACACCCTGCGCCTTGTTTCCGAAGTGCTATCCTCCAACGGCTCTTCCTCAATGGGTTCCGTTTGCGGCTCAACCCTGGCCCTGATGGATACCGGTGTGCCGATCAAAGCCCCCGTCAGCGGTGTTGCCATGGGCCTCATCAAAGAAGATGACAAAGCCGTCATTCTGACCGACATTCAGGGCATGGAAGATCACCTGGGCGATATGGACTTCAAAGTCGCCGGCACAACCTCTGGCATCACCGCCTTGCAAATGGATATCAAGATCAAAGGCATCACTGCCGAATTAATGGCGCAAGCGTTGGAACAGGCACGTGTGGCCCGTCTTTCGATCCTCGACCAAATGTTGGCCGTTTTGCCCGCCCCGCGCCCAGAACTCAAGCCCCATGTGCCGCGCATTACCATCATCAAGATCCCGGTTGACAAAATCGGTGCGATCATTGGTCCTGGCGGCAAGAACATTCGTGCTTTGCAAGAAGAAACCGGCGTCAAGATTGACATCGAAGAAGACGGCTCGGTCTACATCTCATCGGTGGATGGAGCGAGCGCCGAAGCAGCCCGCGAGCGCATTGAAAGCGTCATCGAAGTTCCCATCCTGGGACGCATCTACACCGGCAAAGTTGTCCGCATCACCGATTTTGGCGCATTTGTTGAAATTTTGCCCGGCACAGATGGCATGGTACACATCTCGCAATTGGATAGCGAGCGCGTCGAGTCCGTTGCCGATGTGGTGCAAGTAGGCGATGAAATCTCCGTGATGATCACCGACATTGACAGCAGCGGCAAGATTCGCCTGTCACGTCAGGCCGTCCTGGAAGGTTGGACGCTGGAAGAAGCCCAAGAACGCGACCGTGGCCCACGCGGCGGTGGAAGCGGTGGCGGTCGCCCAAGTGGCGGCGGTGGTCGCCCTGGCGGCAGTGGCGGTCGTCCCAACAGCGGTGGCAATCGTTCCGGTGGCAACCGTGATCGTGGTGATTACCGCTCCGGCGGGCGTCGCTAAAATTGTCCCTTTCGCCGGGTGTGCCTCCAGCACATCCGGCGATTTTTTCTCATGAGCCCATCCCTCTCTCTTTCCTCTCGCAAATCCAGCCCCGACCTGCCCTGGTTGGGCCTGGCGCTATTGCTCATCCTCGCCATTGCCTTCCTTCTTCCCATCCTGCCCAATGACTTCTGGTGGTATCTGCGCCTTGGAGAGGACATCCTCAACAACGGCAACCTGCCCACCATCGAAACGTACAGCCTGCCTGCCTCCGGACAACCTGCCAACAACCCGGCCTGGCTTTCCGCCGTCTTGTTTGCCCTGGCCTATCGCGCTGGCGGCCCAACCGCCATCGTCTTACTGCGCGGCCTGACGGTCGGCGGCCTGGCAACCATGCTCTGGTTTCTTTGCCGCCAAAATGGCGCTCGCCCCTGGTTGGCAAGCCTGCTGACTTTGCTGGCCGCCCTTGCAGGCGCAAACAACTGGGCCATCCGTCCGCAGCTATTTGCCTACCCACTCTTCGGCCTAACCCTTTGGCTGCTGGTACAGCATCAAAATCGCCCCACGCGCAACATCTTTTGGCTGATTGGCCTGGCCTGGCTCTGGGCCAATCTACACAGCTCGTTTTTGCTGCTCTTTGTGCTGGGCGGGTTGGCACTGCTGACCAGCGACAAAGCGCAACGCCGCACGCTCTTTCTGGCACTGCTCATCGCCGCCCTGGCCGTTTGCCTCAACCCGCGCGGCCCCTTGCTATGGGTCGAAGCCATTCGCTTCCCCAACCTAAGCGCCAATCTCTTCAGCCAGGAATGGGCACCTCCAACCAATCAGGGTTGGCAAATGAACCTGTTCTTTGCCTGGCTGCTGCTGCTTGCTCCGTTGGCATCCTTCTCCTCACGCCGTCTCAACCTCACCCAATGGGCCTGGTTGCTTGCGCTGGGCTGGTTAGCCCTCAGCGGCACGCGCTACGTTGTTTGGTGCCTGGTCATTCTGGCCCTGGTCAGCGCCCGTTTGCTCAGCGCCTGGCTGCCCGAAGACAGCCCAGCAGTCATAGCGCCGCGCCTGCGCCGCCTCAACCTGGCGTTTTTATTGTTCTTCACCCTCTTGCCCGTAGGGCTTTTGCCCGGCCTGCGCCAAAACTGGTGGAAAGAATCCCCGCCCACCTTTTCCAGCAACACCCCAATTGCTGCAACGGCCTGGCTTGAACAACACCCCGAACTGCCCGGGCCGATCTGGAACGAATATGTCTTCGGCAGCTACCTGATTTATGCTGCCCCCAACCGCCCCGTATGGATTGATACGCGCTTTCATCTTTACAGCACCGAACACTGGCAAGACTATCTCGCCATCAGCAACGCCACCCCAGGGTGGCAAGAAAAACTCCAGGCAACCGGAGCGCGCATCGTCCTGCTCGATCCACACACTCAGCCCCTGCTCGATCGAGCCCTATCGGAAAGCACCAATTGGTGCAAAGCCTATCAAGACGAAAACGCAGTCATCTACTTGCCCAGCGGCTCGCCGCCTTGTGTTGGCAAATAAGGCATTGCCGGCCCGGGAACACCCAGCCGTTCAGCCAATGCGCTGCGCATTGCCACGCGATCATCCCAGGCATACTCAACGTTGCCAAAGCACATGGACTGCTCATGCCCCTTGCCACACGCCACCACCAAGTCTCCCGGCTCCGCCATCCATACAGCACGGCGAATCGCCTCCCCGCGATCAGCTACGCGCCAAAACGTCTTGCCCTCTACGGCACCAGCAGCCCGAGCAGCCCCCGCCATCTCATCCAGAATATCCTCTAACGACTCGGTGCGCGGGTCCTCCGCAGTCAAAATCGTATAATCTGCCAAACGCGCTGAAACCTCAGCCATCATGCGCCGCTTGGCACGGTCGCGCAAGCCTGCTGAACCAAACACTGCAATCAACCGCCCGCGCGTCAACGGACGCAAAGCCTCCAATGCCCGCTGCAAAGCATTCGGCGTATGCGCAAAATCCACCACCGCCGTAAAGTCCTGACCCAAATCGAGGCGTTCCATCCGCCCCGGCACCCCTTGTAACATTGCTGCCCCATCAGCCGCAACCTGAGGATCCAGGCCCAGACCCAGCACCGCTGCCGAAAAAGCCGCCAGCACATTGGAAAGATTGAATGCCCCCACCAGGTTCGTTTGCAACGGCTGCCGAAATCCCGGCCCAACGACAACCATGCGCATCCCCTGCGGCAAGAATTGCACCGCCTCGGCGCGCACATCTGCCTGCATAGCGTCAATGCCATAAGAGACATTCCGCCCAGTGCTGACCTGCTGCAAATACTCAAATGAAGCATCATCGTGATTCAAAACTGCCAGGCGCGGATTGCCTTGCGGTTTGGGCAAAGTCCGCTCAAGCTGCTCAAACAGCAATCCTTTGGCCGCCCGATACGCTTCATAGCTACCATGATAATCCAAATGCTCATGCGTGATGTTGGTCACCACCGCCACATCAAACTCGCACGCCCCCACCCGCTGCTGAGCCAGGCCATGCGAAGTCGTTTCCAAGACCACATGCGTTAACCCCGCCGACACCATCTCAGCCAAATAACGCTGCACATCCGGCGCCTCGGGCGTCGTCACGTGAAAGCCCGTATCCAATTCCTGTTCACCAATCACCGCACTGACCGTCGAAATTAACCCGGCACGGATCCCCGCCGCCAGCAACATGCGATGCAACAGCGTACAGGTCGTTGTCTTGCCATCCGTCCCCGTCACGCCCACCATGGTCAAATGCCGAGCCGGATCACCAAACAACGCTGCCGAAAGCTGTGCCAGCGCCCAACGCCCATCAGCCACCTGCCAATAGGGCACGGACAAACCAGCAAACTCCGCTGCCGGCTGACTGCCCACCACCGCCACCGCCCCGCGCGCCACCGCCATCGGAATAAAGCGATGACCATCTGCATTCCCCCCGCTCAGGGCCACAAACACATCCCCGGGCTGCACCAGGCGCGAATCAAGCGTCACGCCGCTTGCCACACCCTCGCCTGCTTCTCCGCCAAGGACTGCATCCCCCAAACGCTCTCTCAACTGCACTAAAGGTTTCGTGTATTTCATCACGCATCCTTCTCTCTTCAAAATTGAAGCAATTGTACCGCAAAAACAGGACAATTCTGCCACAAACAAAAAGCCCCGCCTGAAAAAACTCAGACGGGGCCAATAAACCACAATGTTGCTTAGTGCAAACTCTGCCGCAAAGCTTGCAGCTTGCCAGCAACCGAGCCATCTACCACCCGGTCGCCAACCCGCACCACCACCCCGCCCAAAATGGACGGGTCAACCCGAAAAGCTACCTCAGCAGTGCCACCCAAATTTAAGTCTTTCCGCACCGCTTCTTGCTCAGCCTCCGTCAACGGCAAAGCACTTGTCACTTCGGCGGTCTGTCCGGTCAACGTTTGCCCTTCCAGCACCACCACTTTGCCGCCGCGCACCCCAGAGAAGAATTCCTCCAACAGTGCGCGCTGGCGTTTCTCGTCCAGCGTTTCGCTAACCAGCTTCTGCGCTGCTGCCATAGCCAAAACAATCACCTGATTGCGCAATTCACCCAACATGCGCGTGCGCTCTTCTTGCACTTCGGCCAAAGCCTGCTCGCGCGCCTTGCCTGCCTCTTTCTCTGCAGCGGCCTTAATCTCCAAGGCCACCCCTTCCGCGCGCTCCGAAGCCTCACGCATCACCTGCGCGGCCTTCGTTTGCGCATCCGCCACAATTCGCTCTGCCTCTTTCTCTGCATTGGCGCGCGCCTCTGCCGCAATTCGGGCATCCTCTACGCCTTGCGCAATCGCCTGACGGCGCTTTTCCAGCAAAGCCACCAACGGCACATACACCCAAGCTCGCAGCGTGATGAATACAATCCCAAAGGCAATAATTTGCCCCAATAAGAAACCCAGGTTCAACCCCAGTTTTTCCAATGCCGCCTCCTTTTTTGTTTTGCGCCGTCAGATTAAAGAACGAACAGCATCAAGAACGCGATCACCAAACAATAAATTGCAATGGCTTCAGAGAACGCAATCCCCAAAATCATGTTGGTCAACAAGTTGCCATAAGAATCCGGGTTGCGCGCCATCCCTTCCAAGGCACCCTGCACGCTCAGGCCAATCCCAATCCCAGCGCCTGCTGCACCAATCATCGCCAGGCCCGCACCAATGAATTTTGCTGCTTCAACAATATCACCTGCCATGGAACCTTCCTCCTCGTATCCTCAAATGATTAGAAATTTTTACTCGTGATGCTCTTCATCGCCATGCCCTTGCGTAGCTTGCGCCATGAACACCATCGTCAACATGCCAAACACAAATGCCTGAATCAGGCCAATGAAAAACTCAAACATCACCACCATTGCCGGTAACAACGAATTCAACACCGGCAAGAAGATCAACGACCCAATCAATGCCACCAACACCATGCCGGCAAACATATTTCCAAACAACCGGAAGGCAAACGACAGAATCTTGGCGAACTCAGAAATCAGCTCCAAAAGCCCAACCAGAAAATCCATCGCTCCAAAGAAAGGCTTGGAGAACAAATGGCTGACATTGAAAAACTTGAGCAAATAGCGAAACTTCTGCGCCCGGAAACCAATCACCTGTGTCGCAACCACCGAGATGAGCGCCAACGCCGCGGTGAAATTCAAATCGGTTGAAAGGGCGCGGAAGAACGGCGTCACCACATACCCTTCGCCATGCGCCTCCGCAGCCAGGACGGTGTAGACATTGCCAAACAGCAATTGCGTCTCATGTCCTTCGGCAGAATGGTGCAACAGCCCAATCGTTTCAAAGCCCGGCAACAACTTAACCAGGTTGACCACCAGCACATAGATGAAAATCGTTGCAAACCAGGGAAAAACTACCCCCGCCCAGCGTTTGCCCACCGTGCTTTCATTCAAGTTGTAAAGCACTTCAATTCCCGCTTCCATCACCCCCGCAATGCCCTTCGGCACCAGGTCGCCACGGCGCGTCGCCTGCCGCACAGCAAAGGCCAGCAGGACAATAATCAACACCGTCAAAATCAGCGTAGGGAAAGTATTGGGAATGTACATTTGCCCCAGTGGGGTCTCAAAAGGCTCGCTCAATGCTTCCGGCGCCACCTGAATGTGCGGACGCACCGGCACCAACATCGGCAAGCTCAGGCTAGCAATATAAATAGCCACACCCAGCAAGATGAAACCTAACACCCACCAACGATGCACCGCCCGTCGTTTAACCGTTTTTTCCAATGCCTGCCTCCTGCGTAGAGTTTTCTTCCGTCTTAGACGATCCCGATCGGATGCGTGAAATGGTCGTCCGCGCCACAAAGAACATCACTGCCAGCGAAACCGGAATGCTGATGACCACCAACCCCAACGTGAACACTGGCTTTGAGCCAAACCGTTGATCCAACCACAGGCCACCGCCCACCGCCAAGGCAACAATTAAAAGCGTCAGGCAGCCCACTTGCCCAGCCAACGCCGCCAGCGCAAGGTTAAAAACTTTCTGGCGATTGGAAAGGGAAGGAGGAGTTGGCGCGCTCATGCTAGAAAATTATATCATAGCCCGAAAAAGCAAGTCAATCACAAATAACAACGTTTTTCATCCTGTTTTTAGAACAACATCGTTGCGACCCGTTCCGCCCAGGCATACCATGGTGCATAAACCACGCCCAACGTCACCACACCCAACGCACATACAATCAACGCAACCCGCCAGGGCCACGAAATGCGCACCGTCAGGCCATCCTTCGGCGCTGCTTCTTGATAAATGCGCCGCAGCAAATTCAGGTAATAGTACAACGCCAACACCGAGGTCAGCACCCCCACCAACGCCAACCACCACATCCCTGCCTGCACAGCCGCACCAAACACCAGCAGCTTACCAAAGAACCCCGCAAATGGCGGCACCCCCCCCAGTGAAAGCAAAGCAATCAGCATCAGCAACGCCAGGCGCGGTGAACGTCGGCTCAGCCCATCATAAGCCGTCAGCTCATCCGAGCGCAGCGACTGCCCAACCACGTGCACCACACCAAACGCAGCCAGGTTCGTCACCAAATAGCCCATCAAATAATACACCACCCCACTCGTCCCCAACTGTGAATCAGCAGCCACCCCCACCAACATATAACCAGCCTGCGCAATCGAGGAATAAGCCAAAAGACGCTTAACGTTCTTTTGCGCCAACGCCAACAGATTACCAGCCAACATGCTTGCCAGCGCCAGCACAACGATTGCCACAGTCCAAACCGGTGTAACTTGCGGAAACAGCGTTGTCATCACCCGCAACAGCACCGCAAAACCAGCTGCCTTTGAAGCCGTTGAAAGGAAACCACCCACCTGCGTAGGCGCCCCCTCATACACATCCGGCGCCCAAAAATGGAAAGGCACCGCTGAAATCTTGAACCCAAACCCGGCCAACACCAACACCACCGCAAACAGACCGGGCACCAGCGTCCCAGGAGCGGACTGCAAGCGCTCCAACATCTCATACAAGCGCGTTGTCCCACTCAAGCCATATAGCAAACTGAAACCATACAACATCACAGCCGAGGTCAGCCCGCCAAACAGAAAATACTTAATCCCCGCCTCCACCGAGCGAGCATTGCCCGTATAAAAGCCCGCCAAAACATACAAAGGGATCGAAGCCGTCTCAATCGCCAGGAAGAGCATCATCACATCCGCCGCGGCAGCCATCAGGCTCATGCCCAACGTGCTAACCAGCAACAAGACAAAAAACTCACCGCGCACACACAATACTTCGTCCCCCATCACCAACAGTGCGGTCAACATCGCCCCACTCAAGAACAACATACGGAACACAAACCCAGCTGCATCCAAACGCAACATACCACCAAAAATGAACTGAGGTTCCTCCCCAGGGCGGGCAAAGATCAGGCTCAAAGCCATCACCAATGCAGTGCCAACCGCTGTATACAACGCCAACCGCCCGCAACGCTTATCGCGCCAGATCAAATCCAACACCAGCGCCACCCCGGCAAGCACCAACAGGCCCAGTTCAGGCAAAATCGCCAAAATCATTCTTGCATCAAATGTTGCACTGCCACTCATTGTCCGCCTCCCAACACAGCCAGCACCGCCTGTACACCGGATTGCACCCAAGGCGTCATCAGCGCCGGGAACCAGCCCAAACCAATCATAATCAGCGCCAACATGCCAATCACAACTTTATCCATCCAGGAAACATCCTCAATCCGCTGCATACCGACCTTGCGCCCGCTCCCCCCCGATTGCTCTAGCGCAGCCGGCAACTCACCAAAAAACACCCGGCGCACAACCAGCAAAATATAGCCCGATGTAATCAAAATGCCCAACGCCGCCACCACTGCCGCCACCGGCTGCACCCGCCAAACGCCCATGAAAATTGGGTACTCCGCCACAAAACCAGAAAAGCCCGGCATCCCCATTGAAACCAGGCCGCCGATGATGAAGCCAACCGCAGCCCAAGGCATGCGCTGCACCAAACCGCCCAGGCGCGAGATATCGCGCTCGTGTGTGCGGTCATACACCATCCCAACCACGGCAAAGAAGAGCGCCGTCATTACCCCATGCGAAAACATCTGCATGCCCGCCCCCAACAACCCATCAGCATTCAATGTTGCAAACCCCATCAACACCAGCCCCATATGCGAGACGGACGAAAAACCAATCACATACTTAAAATCTTTTTGCACCAGGGCAATCAACGCCCCATAAACGACATTCATCGTGCCAAGCAACAAAATTAACCAGGCCCATTGTCGCGCACCCTCCGGCAGCAATTCAATCGCAATTCGCAAAGCTGCAAAGGCGCCCACTTTCATCTCCACCCCTGCCAACAACATCGAAATCGCCGTCGGTGCAGCCACATGTCCATCCGGTGCCCAACTATGCAGCGGGAAGATGCCGCTCAACAACGCAAAGCCAATAAACAAAAACGGGAACCAGAAATACTGAAAATCTTTTGCCAGCCCCGCCTGTTGCAACTCAATCAAATCAAAGGTGTGCAAACCGCTCCCAAAATAGACGGCCAAAGCTGCCACCAGCGAAACCACGGACCCCAAGAAGAGATACAGCGTCAACTTCATGCCGCCATAATTGCGCGTCTTTGGTGAGCCCCATAACACAATCATCAAATATTTTGGAAAAACGGCCAGCTCAAAGAAAAA
>JAIWNK010000138.1 GCA_020216845.1 Anaerolinea sp.
TCTTCGTGAAAGGATCAATTCTGGCTCGAGCTGCGGGATGGTACGGTTTTCTGATGATTGAATGAAAAGATGGAGTTGGTAGCATGTCTATTTTAACAGCCCGCAATCTTGGCCTTTCTTTTGGCGCTTTTGACTTGTTTCAGGGCGTGACGTTGAGCATTGCCAATGATAGCAAAATCGGTCTGATTGGACCGAATGGGATTGGGAAGACTTCTTTGTTGCTGATGTTGACTGGAATCAACGCCCCGACGCGCGGCGAGATTTCGCTGGCGCGCGGCCGGCGCCTGGGTTATTTGCCGCAAGAGGCGATGGACGCTTTTGCAGATCGTCAGCACACGGTGTATGTTGAAATGCAAACGGTGTTTGCTGACCTGTTGCAGCAGCAAGCACACCTGCAAGAGCTGGAACAGCTCATGGCTGAAAATGCGGCGGATGAGCGTTTGTTGCAAAACTATGGTGACCTGCAGCAGCGTTTTGAGCAGGCAGGTGGCTATGAGTATGAGTTGCGCATTCAGCAGACTTTGCAGGGGCTTGGCCTGGGCAAGGATTGTTGGAATATGCCGCTCAGTCACCTGAGCGGAGGGCAGAAGACGCGTGCCTTGCTGGCACGCCTGTTGCTTGAAAAACCCGATTTGTTGATCCTGGATGAGCCGACCAATCATTTGGATGTGGATGCGGTTGAATGGCTGGAACATGTCTTAGAAGATTGGAAGGGGGCAGTGCTGATCGTCAGTCATGACCGTTACTTCCTCGATCACACGGTCAACACCATTTGGGAGATGACGCCCTATGGACTGGAGGAATATTCCGGCAATTACAGCGCCTATGTGCAGCAGCGCGAGGAGCGGTGGGCTTTGCAGCAACGCATGTTTGAGGAAGAGAAAACCCGCTTGCTGAATGAAGTGGATTATATTCAGCGCAATTGGGTGCGTGATAGCACGCATGCGCAGGCGTTGGGGCGGTTGCGACGGGTGTCGCGCGAGCTTCGCGCCATTGAACAATATGGTGTGCTGGCAATGCGCAGCGGGCGCAAATGGATTGAGATGGACATTCGTTCAGAGCGTCCGATGGATGTGATTGAGGTTGTGCGGCGGGTGAATGCCTTGCAACTGCCCAGTCATCGCCCTTTGCACATCCGTCCACGCTTGCAGGCCAATGCTGCTGGGGGGGCGATTGCTCTGCGTACGAGTGGGGTGACGGTTGGGTACCCGGGTATGGTCTTGTTTGAAAGCGGCCCGTTGGAGCTGCGCCGCGGGGAATGTGTGGCGTTGATGGGCCCGAATGGTAGCGGCAAGACGAGCTTCCTCAAGACGTTGGTCGGGCAGATCGAGCCGCTTGCAGGTGAAATTGAGACCGGGCCCAGTTTCCGGGTGGGTTATTTTGCCCAAGCTCAGGATGCGCTGAATGATCAGCACACTGTGCTGCAAGAATTGCAGCTGCATAAGCAAATGGACGATGAGCCTGCGCGGGCACACCTGGCGCAATATCTGTTCCGCGGTGAGGATGTCTTCAAGCAGGTCGGCATGCTCAGCGGCGGCGAACGGGCACGCCTGGCGCTGGCCATTTTGGCGCTGGAAGGGGCAAACTTTCTTGTTTTGGATGAGCCTACCAATCATTTGGATATTCCGGCGCGTGAAGCCTTGCAAGATGTGCTTGATGCTTTTCCGGGGACGATTTTGCTCGTCTCGCACGATCGCTACCTGGTGGATCAGCTGGCAACGCAGATTTGGGAATTGCGCGAGGGCCGTTTGCGGGTTTTCCATGGGCGCTATCGTGAGTTTGTGGTTCGTCAGTCCGTTGGACGAGCGCAAGTTTTGACGCAAACGACACGGCAGCCGTTGCGCGGCAATGACAAGGAGGCGCGCCGCCGCAGTCAGGCACTGAGCCTGATTGAGGAGCGCATACATGCTCAGGAGCAGGCTTTGCAGCGTCTGTATGTGGATGTGCAAAAGGCTTCGGAGCGCGGTAATTTTGAACAGGCGCGCACGCTGGGCTTGCAGCTGGCAAAGGTGCAGGCAGATTTAGATCAGTTAATGCAGGAATGGGAAAGCCTGGCCGCCTAAACGCGGCCAGGTGTTTTGTTTTTACTATATAATGATCAAACTATGAGTGAGACTGAACTTTCGCCAACGCCCCAAACAGATGCATTGCCGCCGTTGCTGATTAACTTGAAGCGCGTGGGCGGGTATGTTTTTTCGCGCTTGTTGACCCTCGTCTTTGCCTTGGTGGTGGGGGTGTTCCTCACCATTTGGGTTGCTAACCTGGGTGGGTATCTGGATACGGTGGTGCGCGCCAACATTGATGAAAGCCTGGGCTCGATGGTGCAGGGTGGTTGGTTGAGCGATGTAACCAATGATGTTGAGCGTCAGGCCATCATTGAACAGACGCGCGCCGCCATGGAGGAAGCAGCGGGTCTGAATCAGCCTTTCTTGCTGCGCTGTGTGCAGTGGTTGTGGAAGGGCCTGACGTTGGATTGGGGCACAACGCGCCCCTATTACACGATGGCGCAGGGGTCGCAGCGCATCACCGTGCGCTCCGCTATTCTGGATGCATTGCCGCGCACTTTGTTGGTGTTTGGCAGCGCGAATGTGCTGTTGTTTCTGGTCAGCATTTTCTTCGCCCTGCGTTTGGCGCGTCGGCATGGCGCCTGGCAAGATCGCCTCGTCTCAGCGTTGGCACCGTTGGCAGCTGCGCCCAGTTGGGTGTATGGGATTGTGCTTTCGCTGATCCTGATGTATGTTTTTCACATTTACCTCAAACCATTCAACCAATGGCCGCCGATTACCGATTGGAAATATACGGGGGTCTATCTAAGCTATCTGTTACCGCCAATCGTGGCCATCTTTGTCAGCAAGTTCTTTCAGAGCATTTATGCCTGGCGGACGGTGTTTCTGGTCAATTCCAGCGAGGAATATGTTCAGATTGGCGTAGCAAAAGGCCTGTCAGATCAACAATTGGAGCGGCGTTATCTTTTGCGTCCGATGCTGCCGAATGTGTTGACGAGTTTTGCTCTGATGTTGCTGGGGCTGTGGCAAGAGGTGGTGGTGCTGGAAATTGTCTTCAACGTGGGCGGGGTGGGGCAAATGATGTTCACGGCAGTGCGCTTCTTCGATGTGCGCTTGTTGGTGGCATTGGTGGTGACCTTTGCCTATTTGCTGGTGGTGACAGTTTTCTTGCTCGATATTGTCTATGTCTTGGTGGATCCGCGGGTCAAGATTAGCGGGTTGCGGTCTAGCTTAAGCAGCCCCAAACGCCCTGTGCGGTTGAGGGCGTTGCTGCGCCCTGCGCAGTCATTGCCGCGGTTGCCCTTGCCGCCGCTGACTGCATCGGACAAACAAACCGTGCTGCGCCGGGTGAAGACCGGTGGAGAACGGCGGTTGTACCTGGGCGAGGTGCTGCGTTTTCTGCGCCAATATCCTGGTGTGTTGTTCGGCTCGCTCATCATCCTGGCGCTGATGGTTGTTTCGGTGTATACCCTGGTGCAAATGCCCTATCAAGAAGCGTTGCGGCGCTGGCGCGGTGATCATTTTGTCTGGCTGCGCAACCCGGTCAATGCTTTGCCGACGTGGGTGAACTGGTTTCGCAAGGATGATTTGCCAGAATCGATTGAAATCCGTGCCGATGACCCGATCATTGGCCGGCAAGAGACGGTTGTTTCGGGCAATACCCGACAAATTCGTTTTTCCTTCCCGTTTGATTATCCCTATCAACACCTGCCAACAGATCTGATTGTTTTTTTCACTGCTCGCTATCCCGAAGACCAGAAACCCCTGGTGAGCATGACGTGGGTCACGCCCGATGGTCGCGAGTTGAACATCGGTAGTTTTTCGATTACAAGTTCCTATTCTTATTACATGTTCAACGACGATCGGCTTGAGCGTCGTTTGAAGGTGCCCTTTGTGCGCGAGGGGCTATTTTTTGCTCCGGGGACGCGTGAGGTGTTGCCGGGGCGCTACGAGTTACAAGTGACGGCGTTTGTCTTTGACCCGCAATCGGATGTGCAGGCTGACTTTGTGCTCTATGGGCAGGTGTGGGGGGCGGCGGGCACGGATGGTCAGCGTCGTGATGTGGGCTTTGCGTTGTTGTGGGGCACGCCGGTTGCGCTGGCTTTTGGGTTGCTCGCCGCGGCACTTTCTACGTTGATGACGTTGACCATTGCCGCAATCGGTTCCTGGTATGGCGGCTGGGTGGATGAGTTGATTCAGCGCCTGACGGAAATTAACATGATTTTACCGTTCTTCCCGGTCAGCTTGCTGATTTATACGCTCTATTCAAAGAGCTTTTGGGTCATCTTGGGGGTGACGGTGTTGCTGAGTGTTTTTGGCCCGGGGATTAAGAGCTTCCGCTCGTTGTTTTTACAAATCAAAGAGATGCCCTATCTTGAGGCGGCACAATCCTATGGGGCGGGGGATGGACGGATTATCTTTCGCTATCTCATCCCACGCATTGGTGCCATCATTGTTCCGCAGGTGGTGGTGCTTGTGCCCAGTTATGTTTTTCTGGAGGCTTCGCTTTCGATGCTCGGCCTCTACGATCCGCTTTCGCCGCCAACCTGGGGGCAATTGGTGTTGCAGGGGCTTGATACGGGCTTCAGTCAGGGCGCCTATCACTTGTTGCTCTTGCCGGCGGCTTTGTTGTTGTTGACGGGCTATGCTTTTTTGCTGCTCGGCTTTTCGCTGGAACGGGTGTTTGAGCCACGCTTGCGACAGGAATGAGCTGCACTTATTGCCGATAGAGGCCGGACCAGCGGTTGCGCAGCACGCGTAGCACTTCGCTGCCCATTTCAATGGATTCGCGCACATAACGCGCCAATTCGCCAGTTTGGCCTTTGGTGTCGCTTTCGTCGCGGTTGCTCCATTCGACTTCCACTTCAACGATGCGATAGCCGAATTTCTCAAACAGGTAGAGCAGTTCCACATCATAGGCAGAGACTTTCCAGCCTTTGGGGCGTTGCTTTTGCTGAAAGAATTGCAAGCGCGGGAAGGCGCGCAGGGCGGCGGCGCGCCGGCAACTTTTGAAGCCGCATTGTGTGTCGCTGATGGTGGGCAGCAAGACGAGGCGACGCAAGGTGCGGAAGATGAAACTGCCCATTTTGCGTACAATCGAGAAGCCCTCGCGCCCGGCGCCGCGGCTGCCGATGACGACATCGGCGCCCTGCGCGTAGTGCGGTAGCAGTTTTTCGACCTCGCGCAGAGGGGTGGATTGATCCATGTCGGTGAATAGCACAATGTCAGCGCGGGCTTGTTGGATGCCCGCCCAGACGGCAGCCGGTTTGCCACCGTGTGGAATATCAAGCAGGGCGAAACCGGCATGTTGGCTGACGAATTCCTGCAACAGGTGGCGACTGTCATCATTGGATTCGTCGTTGACAATGATGACTTCCCATGGATAGGGCTGTTGGGTCAGGTATGCCTGCACTTCCTGAAGCACGCCGCGCTCCAGGTTTTTTTGCTCGTTGTAACAAGGGATGACAACGGAGAGGAAGGGCTGTTCCGCGCCTGTTTGCATGAAAACCAATTATACCCCAGGTTGCACACTCAGGTGTGCGCTGAGTCTGATTGCATGTCGCGGCTTGCAATCAGATCAATCCCTGTTCCCAGTGCATTGGAGAGCACAACCTGCCCCATGGTTACGGGAGCTTCAATTTCCAGCTTGCGGATTTCTGCCAGCAGCTCGGGGATGCGCGGTTTGGGGAAGGGTGCTGAGGTAGCAATTGGCAAGAGGGGATGAATGCCGCCGCGCACGCGCACTGTGGTTGCAACCATGCGGCGCGGGTCGGTCAGTTCGGCGCGCACATACTCATGGCCGCGCTTGCAGCCATTGGCGACCTTGACAATCGTTTCACCCTCGCGGGTCACGTCCAGGGTGCAGCCTTTTGGGCAAGTAATGCAAATGACTTTTACCGTTTCTTCCATGGGCTCACCTCTTGATCACGGCAACGGTTAATTCGTTGGCGTGTTGTACATCTTCGTAGTGTTTGGCTGTCAGGGTCATAGTGACCATTTCGCCGGGGCGGGCATAGGGTTCGCCTTTGCGCGCCACCAGTTTATCGCCACTGCGCACTTCCACCCACACGGGTTCTTCGATCGGTTGGCGGACGCGCATTTGCAGGCGCACGTCACCTTCGGTCAGGCTGACGCTGTTCATGGTGTGCGGCACGACATAGCGCACATTTTCTGCGGCTTTGAGCTGCACCCGTTTGTTGTCGGGGGGCAACTTTCCCTGTGCGTAGAGTGCGGCGCGTTTGCCGGCGGTGCGTCCGGCCTCGGTGACCCAATCCACCAGGTCGTAGACGTGCACGACATTGCCTGCCGAGAAGATGCCCGGCACGTTGGTTTGAAAGCCATCGTCCACAAACGGCCCGCCGGTGATGGGGTCAAGGTTCACGCCTGCTTTGCGAGAGAGTTCGTTTTCGGGGATGAGGCCCACGGACAGCAGCAGCGTATCGCAGGGGATGATTTCTTCTGTGCCGGGGATGGGCTGCCAGCGTTCATCTACCATCACTGATTCGATGGCTTCAACGCGCTTGCGTCCGATGATGCGTTTGACGGTGTGCCGCAGTTGCAGGGGGATGTCATTGTCGAGCAGGCATTGCACGTAGTTGCGCGTCAGGCCGGTTAGGTAGGGCATGATTTCTAGCACCCGTTCGACTTTGGCGCCTTCGAAGGTGAGGCGACGGGCCATGATCATGCCAATATCGCCCGAGCCGAGGATGACAAATTGTTTGCCGGGCATGTAGCCTTCGACGTTGACCCAACGCTGCGCTGTGCCGGCGGTGTAAACCCCGGCCGGGCGCGCCCCGGGTAGGCGAATTTGGGCGCGGGTGCGTTCGCGGCAGCCCATGGCCATGACGACTGCTTTGGCCTGCACTTCGACCATGCCGCTGTGCTTGCCCATGGCCAGAATGCGGCGATCGGGGGTTACATCCAGCACCATCGTATCCATCAGCCAGTCCACGCCGACGGATTTGGCTTCGTTGATGAAGCGCTGCGCGTAGCTTGGGCCGGGCAGATCTTGTTTGAAGATTTCGACGCCAAAGCCATTGTGAATGCATTGCAGCAAAATGCCACCTGGTTCGAGGTCGCGCTCAATGATCAGCACATCTTGAGCGCCGTTTTGGCGGGCGGTGATGGCGGCTGCTAACCCACCCGGGCCACTGCCGATGATGACGACATCATAACGATCTTTGATCATCTCATTCCTCCACGGCTTTGGTGGGGCGGGTCAGAAAGTTGGAACCGACCCCGCGTTTGGTAATTTCGATCGGTGACACGCCCAGTTCTTGGGCCATAATTTGTACGACGCGCGGCATGTCGAATGAGCCGAGGCAGCGGCCAGTGCCAAGCCAGGTGCGGCGCTTGATGGCATCGTAGGTGCGCGCTGGAATGGGTCCGTGCAGTTCGGCGACGATTTCGCCTTCGGTGACCAGTTCGCAGCGGCAGATGACGCGGCCATAGCGCGGGTCTTTGGCAATCAGGGCGGCTTGCTCGGCGCGGCTCAGCTCGCGGAAGCGTGGCCGCGGCGTGCGAATTGGGTTCCAGTCTTTGCGGGGCGTCAGCTTCTCGCCGGCATCGCGCAGCAATTCGATCACGCGTTCAGCAATGGCCGGGGCGGCGGTCAGGCCGGGCGATTCAATGCCACCCAGGTTGACCAGGCCTTGCACTTCGGCGGGAATTTCAATGATGAAGTCGTGGTGATAGTCCAGGCCGGGGGTGCTGGCGTTGCCGGTGGCGCGCAGCCCGGCAAACGTGGCGATGACATGGCGGGGATTGAGCGATGGCACGAGCTGTGCGGCTCCGTTCCAGATTTCTTCCATGCCTTGCGGGGTGATGTCTTCGTTGTCTTTTTCGGCGACAAGTTGCGAATCGGGACCAACCAGGGTGTTGCCGTGCAAGCTGGCAAGCACCAGAATGCCTTTGCTGACTTCGGATGGGACAGGGAAGAGTACGTTATGGATGCTGGTTTCGGCTTGATCGAGGATGCAGTATTCGCCGCGGCGCGGGGTGATGCGAAAGTCGGGGCGCACGCCGGCCTTGTGCATCACTTCGTCGCTAAACAGCCCGGCAGCATTGACCACCCACCGACAGCGAATTTCGCCCCTGTTGGTGCGCACGCCGACAATCCGGCGGCCCTCGAACAAAAAGTCTTCAAAGGCGGTTTCCAGCAGAATCTGCACGCCGTTTTGCAGGGCGTTTTCTGCTGCGGCAAGGCTAATCAGCAGGGTATCAATCAGCCCGGCGCAGGGGGTAAATAACGCACCGCAGGCTTCGGGGCTTAGGGCGGGTTCACGAGTGCGCAATTCATCGCCGGTGAGAATGACCGCTCCGGGGACGCCGTTTTGACGGGCACGTTGTAACAATTCTTCGAGGCGCGCCATTTGTTCGGGGCGGCTGGCAACGACATAGCTACCGCGTCGTTCAAAGGGCACGGATAATTCCGCAGCAACGGTATCCCACATCGGGTTGGCGCGCGTGTTCATGGCGGCTTTGAGCGTGCCGGGCAATGGGTCGTGTCCGGCGTGGATGATGGCTGAGTTGGCAGAGCTGGCGCCCATGCCTACATCGGCTTCTTTTTCGATCAGGATAATTTTCTGGTCGTATTGAGATAGAAAACGGGCCACCATGCAGCCCACAACACCGCCGCCAATGATGAGCACATCGCAGGTTTGAGACATTGCCTCTCCTCAAGAAACTGGGATGCGCTTATTTTACTCCAAAAATGAGTCTTCGGCAGGGACATTGCGCCATTGGGGTTTGTTGCTGGAATGAGCGCGGTATAATAGGGACATCTTTTGCTGAGAAGGAGTTCTTGTGAACTTTCAAAAAATTTGCGTTTTAGGGTTGGGGTATATTGGTCTGCCAACGGCTAGCACGTTTGCTACTGCGGGGGTGCAGGTGATCGGTGTAGATGTCAACCCGCAAATTGTGCAGTCGTTGCAAAATGGTCAATTGCATTTGTATGAGCCGGGGTTGCGTACCCTGGTGCAGGCGGCGCTGCGTTCGGGCAATTTGCGCATCAGCGCCGCACCCGACGTGGCGGATGCCTACATCATCGCCGTGCCAACGCCCTTCTATGCGGATAAGAGCGCCGACCTGAGTTACGTCGTCTCGGCAGCGGAGAGCATTGTGCCGCATTTGCAGCGCGGCGCCTTGGTGGTGTTGGAATCAACTTCGCCGCCGCGCACAACTGTGGATGTGGTGCGCCCGATTTTGGAACGCTCTGGGTTGAAAGCCGGGCAAGATTTCTTCCTGGCCTATTCGCCTGAACGTGTGTTGCCCGGGCAAATTTTGCGCGAGCTGATTGAAAACGCGCGCGTGATTGGCGGTTTTGATGCTGCTTCAGCGGAGGCGGGGCGTGATTTGTATCGCATCTTCGTTAAGGGAGAAATCTTTTTGACGGATGCGACGACGGCAGAGATGGTCAAACTGATGGAAAACACCTCTCGCGATGTGAACATTGCCATTGCGAATGAATTTGCCCGCCTGGCGGATCGCTTTGGCGTGGATGTGTGGCAGGCGATTGCTCTGGCAAACCGTCATCCGCGGGTGCAGATCCTCAACCCTGGCCCGGGGGTGGGTGGGCATTGCATCAGTGTGGACCCGTGGTTCTTGGTGCAGGCTGCGCCCGATCTGACGCCGCTGATTCATACCGCCCGCAAGGTGAATGATGGTCAGCCGGCGTTTGTGGTCGAGTGGGTGCGGCGCGTGTTGGGTGGCGAATTGCGCGGCAAGCGCATTGCTGCGTTGGGGCTATCCTACAAGCCGGATGTGGACGACTTGCGCGAAAGTCCGGCGATTGAGGTTGTTCATTTGCTCAAAGAAGAGGGGGCGGCGGTGCAGGCGTTTGAGCCGTTCAAGCCGCAGCCCAATTTGCCCGGACTGCCGACGGTGGAGCGCCTGACGGATGCCTTGCAAGATGCTGAGGTGATCCTGCTGCTCGTCCGGCATAGCGAGTTTTGCCAATGGACACCGGCGAACCTGTTGGGGCTCACCCCGGCGCG
>JAIWNK010000139.1 GCA_020216845.1 Anaerolinea sp.
CGTTTTGCTGGATGCGGTTGGCGGTTGGAAGGCGGCGGATTGGCAGCCCGCCGGGTTTACGCTTTATCGCCTGGCAGGTGGCCAATAGTCATGCGCGTGCTCTCAATCTTTGGCACTCGTCCCGAGGCAGTCAAGATGGCACCGGTGGTGCAGATGCTGGCGCAAACGCCCGGCATTGAAAGCCGTGTGTGCGTGACGGCGCAGCACCGGCAAATGCTCGATCAGGTCTTGGAGTTGTTTGACATTCGCCCCGACCTGGATTTGGACCTGATGCGCCCGAACCAAAGCCTGGCGGAACTTACCGCAGCGATTCTGACGCATCTCGACCCGCTGCTGCGGGCGGAGCGCCCTGATTGGGTGTTGGTGCAGGGCGATACGACGACGGTGATGACGACGGCTTTGCTGTGCTACTATAACCGCATTCGTGTTGGTCATGTCGAAGCGGGCTTGCGCACGGCAGATAAGTGGCAGCCGTTTCCTGAAGAAATCAACCGCCGGATTGCTGGGGTGGTGGCCGATTTGCATTTTGCCCCAACCGAGCATAGCCGTCAGAATCTGTTGCGCGAGGGCGTGCCTGCGCGACAGGTGGTTGTGACGGGCAACCCGGTGATGGATGCCTTGCGCCAAATTGCCCGTCGCCCGGCCCCGGCAGAGGTTGAGCAGCTTTTGCAGCAATGCGGCATTGGCCCGCAGGGCCGTCAACTGGTGCTGGTGACTGCACACCGTCGTGAGAATTTTGGCCGTCCGCTGGAGCAGATTTTCCAGGCGTTGCGCAGCCTGGCCGAGCAAGAACCGCAGATTCACATCGTATATCCGGTGCATCTCAATCCGAATGTGCAGGAACCGGCCTATCGGCTGCTGAATCAGTTGCCCAACATTACCCTGTTGCCGCCCTTGGATTACCTGAGCATGGTGCATTTGATGAAACAGGCTGTGTTGGTGTTGACCGATTCGGGTGGCATTCAGGAAGAGGCAACCGGGCTGGGCGTGCCGACGCTGGTGTTGCGCGAGGTGACCGAGCGCCCGGAGGGGGTGGAAGCGGGGGTGCTGAAGCTGGTCGGCGCCGATGAACAGCGCATTGTGTCAACGGCACAGCGTTTGCTGCATGACAAGGCAGCGTATCAACAAATGGCGCAGGCGGCCAACCCGTTTGGGGATGGACACGCAGCGGAGAAAATTGTCGCGGCGTTGTTGGCCTATGATGCGTGAGGGCAGCATTTGTGTTTTGCCGCGCCTGAGCGGCTTGGGCGGGCCCACGTCGTTCCAGGGACGGTTTATGGCCGGGCTGCAACAGCGCGGCTTGCGCGCACATCATGACCCAACCGACCCGACGACGCGGGCGGTGTTGGTGATTGCTGGCACGCGTCATTTGGAGTGGTTGTGGCAATTTCGCCGGCGCGGGGTGCGCATTGTGCAGCGCCTGGATGGGTTGAACTGGGTGCATCGGCAGCGGGCGACGGGCTTGCGGCATTATTTGCGTTCTGAGTGGGGCAATTGGTTGCTCGCGACCATCCGGCGCAGTTTTGCGGACCGGGTGGTTTATCAGAGCGCGTTTGTGCGCAATTGGTGGCAGACGCGCTATGGCGCTGTGCGCAGCCCGGCGTTTGTGATTCACAATGGCGTGGATTTGAATATCTTCAGCCCCCAAGGTCCGGAGCTGCCGCCAACCGATCGGGTGCGCATTTTGTTGGTTGAAGGCCGTTTCGGCGGCGGTAACGATTTGGGGTTGTGGACGGCGGCGCGCCTGACGAAACTGTTACGCCCACAACTGACTCAACCGTTGGAATTGATGGTGGCCGGGGAGGTGCCGCCGGCGCTCAAATCGCCGGTGGAACAAGCGGCGGGGCAGCCGATTGCCTGGGCGGGGGTGCTGCCGCGTGCGGATATTCCGGCGCTCGATCGTTCGGCGCATATCTATTTTTCGGCAGAAATCAACGCCCCTTGCCCCAATTCGGTCATTGAAGCCCTGGCCTGCGGCTTGCCGGTGTTGGGCTTTGCCATCGGCGCTTTGCCAGAGCTGGTGCAGGGCGATGCTGGACGGTTGGTGCCCTATGGTGGCAATGCCTGGAAGCTTGACATGCCGGCGGTAGAAGACTTATCTCAGGCGGCACAGCAGGTGTTGGCCAATTTGCCGCATTTCCGTGCCGCAGCGCGCGAGCGGGCAGAAACTGCCTTTGGCCTGGATCGCATGATAGATCAGTATTTGGATGCTTTGTTGGGCTGAGTTTGTCTAGCCTTGTGCCGGTTTGTGACTGGCGCGGCGCACCCCGAACCGGTATAATAGGCCGCAGGAGAAAACCAATGGCTGCTGAACCTACGCGTGCAAGAGTGAACCCGGAAGTGGTAGATACAACCCCGCTGCGCCGTCCGAGCTGGATTCGGGTGCGCGCCCCGAGCGGAGAAACCTATGAACAATTACAGATGTTGATGCGGCGCAAGGCGCTGCATACGGTGTGTGAAGAAGCTGCCTGCCCGAATATGGGCGAGTGTTGGGGGTCGGGTACGGCAACGTTTTTGATGCTGGGCAATATCTGCACCCGCACCTGTGGCTTTTGTGATATTCAACATGGCCGCCCCGAGGCGTTGGATTGGCTTGAGCCGGAACGCGTGGCGCAGGCTGTTCATGCCATGGATTTGAAACATGCCGTGATTACGAGCGTCAACCGCGACGACCGTCGCGATGGCGGCGCGCCGATTTTTGCCATGGTCATCCGGCGCATTCGGCAACTTCAGCCGGGCTGTTCGATTGAGGTGCTCATCCCCGATTTTAAGGGCAGCCTGGAGGCGTTGCAAATTGTTGTTGCGGCGCGTCCAGAAATTCTCAATCACAATGTGGAGACGGTGCCGCGCCTGTTCAAGCAGGTGCAGCCGCAAGATCGCTATGAGTGGGCAGAGGCAACCCTGCGCAATGCCAAGCGACTTGACCCGGATATTCTGACCAAGTCGGGCATTATGGTTGGCCTGGGCGAAACGCTGGACGAGGTCAAAGAGGTGATGCGTGACCTGCGCTCGTGGGGCGTGGATATTCTGACGATTGGGCAATATTTGCAGCCGAGCCGCAAGCACTTGCCGATGCAACGCTATGTGACGCTGGAAGAGTTTGCCGAGTTGAAGACCTTTGGCCTGGAGATTGGCTTCCGCTGGGTGGAAAGCGCTCCGTTGGTGCGTTCTTCGTATCATGCGGCTGAGCAGGTGCGCGCACTCAGCGCCGTACATCAACAGCTTTACGGTGCAGCGGGCTGATTCGGTGGTAGAATTGCAGGGCTACTTTTGGAGGAGTGTATGCCCTGGAACAAACGTTGGTTTTTGATTGGTGTGGTACTGACCGTGTTGGTCAGTCTATTGTCGGCCTGCGCGGGTGTAGGTGGCCATGCAGAGTGGGCTGGAATGTGGAGCGCGGATGTGCCGGAAGGTAATTTCCGCTTGTTTGTCAGCCCGGATGGCCAAAGCATTCCGCAGCTGGATGCCGAGCTTGTCTGCGGTGATGTGGTGCTGAAAGGCGCGGTGATTGGCGTCAATCAGGGCTTTGCTGTGGATAGGAATGGCAATTTCCGCCTGACTCATGCGGATCTGTTGGTGATTGCAGGCCAACTGAGCGGCACAGAGGCTAGCGGCACGTATACATTTGGCACATGCAGCGGAAATTGGAAGGCGACGCTGACCGCTGCTCCGCAAAATGTGGTGCGCGCCGGTGATGCCTTGTTGGATGGGGCAACCTTTGTCAAGTTGGTGCGCTATCATCGCTATGCTTTGATCAATCAGTTCAAGCAGCTCACTTCGGCCATTCTCAAGTCTGAGGACCCGGATATGCAGATGCGGTTACAACAGAAGATGATTCTGCTCAGCCAGGACTTGCAGATGCCCAATCAGATGGGAGAGATGGCCCTGGAGCGTTGGGTGGATGATGCCCTGGTGCGTCAGGAAGCGCAACGACGCGGCATCAAGGCCAGCCGCAGTGAGGTGGATGCAGAAATCCATCATTTGTTGGGCTATTATCCGGAGGGAACGCCGACCCCGCAACCGGATTTGCCAGCTCCAACCAGCATCTCGAAGAAGCTGTTCGATGAAAACTGGGCGAACAGCCTGGCTGATATTCAACAACAAACTGGCCTAACCGAAAGCGAAGTCCGGCAGATTTTTGAAGGAACTGTTCTGGCGCGCAAGCTGATGGAGGCGCTTTATCCCGATTTGTATGGTGCGGAAGAGCAGGTGCACGTACGGCATATGGTGTTCGCCGATCAGCAAACGGCACAAGGTGTGGCCGATTTGATGCTGGCTGGCAGCCGTTGGGAAGACCTGGCCGCGGCTTCGCTGGATACGGATACAGCTGCGAACGCGGGGGATTTGGGCTGGATCGGGCGTGGGGTGCGCAGCAGTGCCTTCGATGAGGTGGCCTTCTCGTTGGAGATTGGCAAAGTCAGCGCACCGGTGCAAACCGAGGATGGCTGGGAGTTGATTCAGGTGTTGGCGCGCGAGACGCGGCCCTTTGACGATGTGCAGCTTGTGCGTCAGCAGCGTTTGGAGCGTTGGCTGCAAGGGCAGCGCACAGCTACCCTGCCGGATGGTAAGCCGATGGTGGAGCGCTTTCAGAACTGGCAGGTGCTGATTCCATATGGCCCGGCGCTGCCGCCGGAAGCATTGCAGCTTTTGCCGCAAAATGAGGTGCCGCGCTAGAAACATGCGCTTGTGTTGCTGCGCCCCGCTGTCCTTGAGGGCAAGGGGGCGCAGCTTTTCTTTTCAGGATGTGTGTTGTGAGCAATCGCAAGAAACAGGTTTATGTGGTGGTGCGTGGGCGAAAGCCCGGCCTCTATGCGCACTGGGCCGGAGCCGGGGGCGCCGAGGAGCAGGTGAGCGGGTTCGATGGGGCACAGTTTCACGGCTTTTATGAACGCGCCGATGCCCTGGCCTGGCTGCGCAGCCTGCAACAAGACTTGCCGCCCGAATTGGCACAGCTGTTGCAGCAGGAACCGCAACCGGTTGAGCCGCCGCTGGACCCGCTACGCGTGTGGCTGTATACCGATGGCTGTTCGCTATCCAACCCCGGGCCGGGCGGCTATGGGGTGGTGATCTGCTATCAGGGGCATCGCCGTGAGCTTTCGGGCGGCTTTGCGCTCACGACCAACAACCGCATGGAGATCATGGCCTGCATTGTTGGGCTGCGGGCGCTCAAGCGCCCGATGGGGGTGATTTTGTTCAGCGACTCGCGCTATGTGGTTGAGACGATGACGCAGGGGTGGGCACAGCGTTGGCAGGCCAATGGTTGGATGCGCACCCGGCAGCAGCGCGCCGAAAACGCCGATTTGTGGCAGGCGCTGCTGGACGTGTGTGCGCAGCATCAGGTTGAGTTCCGTTGGGTGCGTGGGCATAATGGCACGCCCGAGAATGAGCGCTGCGACCGTCTGGCGGATTGGGCGGCGCGTCAGCCAAATTTGCCGCCCGATCCCGGCTATCAAGCCTGAGCTCTCTGCGCTTGACCAATAAACTGAAAAATCCAATACATTTGCTTGCGCTTGTTGTATAATCAAGTTGTCGCACGGATTCTAGCACCAGAAGATCACTTCCCTGGCGACGCCTGGTGAGTCAGGAAAGGGACCCAAATGCATAGGCTGATTTCTCGCAGTCTTTTGTTGGCTGTGTTGCTGATGGCAATCTTTTCTGCCTATGCAACAGCAGGTGCAGCAGGTGCGGCCTCGCCCCTTTGTCAGTGGCGCCTGGTGAGTGAGACGCCGACAACTTATGCTGTTTCAACAGCACCGGATGCAAGCGCCTCGTATGCTGGGGCAAGCATTGCGGTGGAGTGGCAAGGCCTTTCGGTAACGCATAGCTGGACGGAGCCGCCCGCCACCCTCAAGCCGGGTGATAAGCTGTCGTTTACGGTTTCCGTTTCCTGGGAGAGCCGCGATCATGATTCGGTTGGCGGGGTGCAAACTTCAATGATGTTTCCTGGGGGGGAGAGCGTTCAAGCCCGGCGCGACTCGATCAAGTTTCGCACCGAGCCAAGCGGATCGGTTGCTAATGACTATGTTTGGACGGTGCCGACCGGTTCTGCACCTGCGGCGACCCTGGAGATTGTGGCGTATGCCGATGCTGCCGTTGCTGGCGGCAATGTGCGCTACCAATACCGCTATGTGTGCGAGGAACAAACGGCGACGGTCTCTGCCACACCGCGCAAAACGCTGACGCCGGTGGCTTCTCCAACCATCACGACAACGCCAGCCTGCTTTGGCTGGACGGAAGAGGAGAAGCTGAAGAACATTCTGCAACGCTATTATGCCGTCATTCCCAAGGGACGTGTTAGCACCGGCGAGCGCAACAATATGTTGGACTTTTTGGGCTTCCCTGGCTATAGTGAGTTTGTTTGTGGCGGGTATCAATCCAAGGTGCTTAACTTTTTGAACGCGCTCAAGTTCAGTCAGGATCCGTGTGAACAGGTGTTGTTGGAGAAATGGGAATATGCACCGATTCAGGCCTGGTGGGGCGGCCATCAGGCGGTTGTGCTGTATCCCTGGGCGACCAACTGGATGGAGACGGGGTACATTCTGGACCCGTGGATTGAGCAAAAGCCAATGGTCTATGCTGTGCAGGATTGGGCAACCTATTTCAGTGTGGCGGGGTTGAGCGGGCCGCTGGGACGTGCTGCAGAAAGCACTGTGGGGGGCACGTTCATCGGCATTGGCCCAAGCGATGTTTATCGTGAGGAGGGAGCTTTTCCGGTGTTTGGCGGCGAGTATGCACCGGCGGGGTTGCAAAATCTTTCCGCTGCGGAGCTGGATTATATCAAAAGCTTGCCGCCTGAAAAACAAACGTTGTTTCGCAAATTATCGAAACCCCAACAGAAGTATTACCTGCAAATGAAGATGAAAGATCAGCAAGGGGTACGCAAGGTGGTGAGCCACTGTCCATTGACCCTGTACGTCATCAATGCACAGGGGGCGCGCAGCGGTGTGGTGGGGGATGCGGTGTTGAATGAGCTGCCGGATGTTCAGTTTGCCATTTTCCCCTTGCAGGATGGCACGTATTACACCGAGTTGCTCTATCCCGAGCAGGCAGGCTACACCCTGGTGCTGCAAGGCAGTGATCGCGGTCAGGCTTATCTTTTGGTTGGTCAGGCATTGACCCTGGAAGAGCCGACAGGCGTTCAGCTCTATCTCTTTGAGGCTGCGCCGGGGATGGAGTACCAATTCCAAACCGAGGCGCTTGGGGCGCTGCTTACCTGGCAGAGCGGGGCGTTGCCGCCGCAATTTTTGCCGCCTGGCAGCGCGCCAGAATGGCTGGAGCGCTTGCCGGCCCTGGCGGTTTTGGGGACGGAAGCTGAAGCTGAGGCGGTGCCTCCCTCGCGGGCGGACTGGAAGCGGTTGGTGTTGGGTGGGCTGGTTGTGGGGGGCATCGGTGGGCTTGGCCTGGCGGGGGCACTGTTGGGGCTTTTGATGCAGCGGAAGGGGGCAGCAACCCCACATCGTTCAAGTTGCAGCTGGACGATGTGGGTGCTCTTGTTGGTGGTCTCGTGTTTGCTGATGCTGGGTGGGGTTGTGATGGCAGCCTTTGGCTATTGGCGAGGTTGAACTTTGTGCAATGCCTGGCAAAAAGCAGCATACGGCGCGATACTACCCCTATGAATATTTGGTGGATTCGGCGCGACCTGCGCCTGCAAGATAATCAGGCCTTGCAACTGACTTTGCAGGGCAGTGCAGATGGATTGTTGCCGGTCTTCATCCTTGACCCGGCTTTGTTATCTGCCCCTGCTCCGAACCGGCAGGCGTTTTTGTGGCAGGGGTTGCGGGCGTTGGATGAGCAGTTGCGCCGCCGCGGCAGCGGCCTGATTGTGCGCACTGGCCCGCCGTTGGAGGTGCTTTCTCGGCTGCGGGCAGAAACAGGGGCGGCGCAAATTGTGGCCGAGGAAGATTACACCCCGTATGCACGCCGTCGTGATGCGGCCATTGCTGCGGCCTTGCCGCTGACCCTGGCGGGTGGTCTGACCGTTCATCATCCGGCGCAGGTGTGCAAAGCGGATGGAACGCCCTACACCGTTTTTACGCCGTTCAGCAAGGCCTGGAAAGCGCTGCCGCGCCCGGTGAGCATTGCCCTCGCACCGGATAGGCTGCCGCCGCTGCCAACAGGCCTTGCCTCTGATGCCTTGCCGGAGGGTCAACCTGCGATGCGCTTTGTCTGGCAGGCCGGTGAAGTTGCAGCTGCGCAACGCCTGGCCGATTTTTTGGCCGGCCCGATTGCGGACTATGCGGATGATCGCAACCGTCTCGATTTGGATGGCACTTCAACGCTTTCGCCTTACCTGCGCTTTGGCATGATCTCCGCCCGGCAGGCGGCCCTGGCCGCTTGGCAGGCGATTGAGCAGGGCCTTGGACGCGGTGCCGAGACGTGGTTGAATGAGCTGATTTGGCGCGAGTTCTATCAGGCGATTTTGTATCACTTCCCCGATGTTTTGCAGCAGGCTTTCAACCCGAGCTTGCGCAACATTGCCTGGCGCGATGCGCCGGAAGACCTGCGCGCCTGGCAGGAGGGTCGCACAGGCTACCCGGTGGTGGATGCATGTATGCGTCAATTGTCCGGCATGGGCTGGATGCACAACCGCGGGCGGATGATTGTGGCGTCTTTCCTGGTCAAAGATTTGCTGCTCGATTGGCGGCTGGGCGAACGTTGGTTCATGCGTTGGTTGGTGGATGGCGACCCGGCGGCCAACAACGGCGGCTGGCAGTGGACGGCGGGCGTTGGCACGGATGCGGCGCCTTATTTTCGCATTTTCAATCCGCTGTTGCAGGGTCAAAAGTTCGACCCGCAGGGCGATTTTGTGCGGCGTTGGCTGCCAGAGCTGCGCCGTGTGCCAACTGCCTACATTCACACGCCCTGGTTGATGCCGGAGGATGTGCAGGCAGCGTGTGGCGTGCGCATGGGCCGTGAGTATCCGTTGCCGATTGTGAATCATGCAGCAGCGCGAGACCGCACCCTGGCTGCCTATCGCGGTCGCTAGCGAGATTGCCGTGGGGCATATAGGCAAGTTGGCTATCGTCAAAGGCGACTTTTTTCCTCTTGCTTGTTTCAAACAGTTTGTACTATAATCCAGACAAATCTTATTGTATAGGGAGTCTTATGACAATCAAAACTGTAAGCGTTGATGCCGTTCAGGTAGATGGTTTCAAGATTGAAACAAAGTCAAGGCAACATGTTGCATATGTTGACCAACCTGTGTCGGGTGGTGGAACGGATGCTGGCCCGACGCCGTTGGAGTATTTGTTCGTTTCGCTGGCCGGCTGTATCGTGACCATTGGGCATATCGTTGCGAAGCAACGCCGATTACCGGTGCGTAAGATTGAAGTGCACGTGGAAGGCGAGCTGGACACCGATGTCTTAATGGGCAAGAGTTCAGAGGCACGATCAGGCTTTTCGGCAATTCGCGTTCATACCCGCATTGATGCGGATATGACTCAGCAGGAAAAAGAAGAATTTTTGCGAGAAGTGGATGCGCGTTGCCCAATTTCAGACAACATTCATAACCTGACCCCAATTGAGTTCGTTGTTGAGTAAGACAAGTTTTTGATTGCAAGGCGAATTGAGGAACGGTTGGTTATGATCAGTCAACTTGACAGAAGGTGACAAAGCACTTCCCTTGGGGTTGTTTTGGCAAGCAGATGTCTGTTGACAGAATCTTGAACAACAGAATGGGAGCAGGGCAATTGCCTGCTCCCATTCTGTGTTTCGAGGGGAGGACTTTAATCAAAAAAGGTGGTTGTGAAAAACGATAGTAAAGCCAACAGGATTTGAAAGCCCACAAGCCCAAGCAGTATGTATCCAAGGATGACCAAAGCGCTGTTGGGCTTGGCGGCCCGCACGTTTTGCCCTTCGGCCAGTTGGACAACGCTGCGAGCTGCCTCGCGCGCGGTTTGGCCAAGTGAGCGCAGTTCTACGCCCGACCAAACTTGCCTCGGGTGTGCTTGAGGGACGATGACCCATTGCCCGCTGAAGTCATTTAGCCACAGGCGCAGCG
>JAIWNK010000140.1 GCA_020216845.1 Anaerolinea sp.
AATCCTTAGCGCCCCCGGGGAGGCTCGAATATCATCCCCTTTCGGGGGCTCCCAACCTCACACAATCCTTAGCGCCCCCGGGGAGGCTCGAACTCCCAACCTCTGGATTCGAAGTCCATCACTCTGTCCAATTGAGCTACGAGGGCGAACGTGCCTATTGTATCACAAAAATCAAAACACCAAAGGCCCAGCCAACACAATCAGCAACGCCCAGGCCGGATAGATCCACCCCGCCAACGCCAGCGTGCGCTGCACCGCCGCCACCCACCCGGCGGCCCCAGCGCGCAGCATACGCACCTCCATCAACCCCAGCAAAAACAAATTGATCGCATTCCAACCCAAAATCGTCACACGGTTGATCGTATACCCGCCCTGCAGCGTGCGATAAATCACCGCCGCCATCGCATGACTGCACACCAACAACACCAGGCCCACCAACACCATCACCCCAAGTCGCAAAGCAGTGCGCCACTGTTCCGAAATCTCCTCCTCATCCAGCGGCGTCAGGCCCAAAATCTGCACCATCACTGCAAACAACAGCAAGTTATACACAATCAGCACATCGCGATCCTGAAACGGCTTGAGGAAATTGAACAACATGAACCCCAAATACAGCACCAACACCACAATGCTGAGCGGCAGCAAAACGCGCATCAACAATAGCACCAACCGCCCTAGCCCGCGTTCACTCACCTGCTCATCTGCCCGGCGGCTCGGATCATAATTGCCTGCCGCGGCCAGCAAAATAGCCACAGCCACCGCTGCGCCCATCAATCCCTGCGTCAACCAATAGGGCAAATTGACCGACAAAGCATCAAACAAGCCAAACGTCAACACCAGAAAGAGCATTGCGACAATTGAAAACACACCGCCGGCCACAAACACTTCCAAAGACTTGCGCAAAAACGCAAACACAGTGCGGCTTTCACGTCCCACCATCGCAAAGCCAACGGCCGCCCAACTCAACAACGCCAGGTTAACCATCAGCAACGTTTCGTAATTGCGGCTCTCCGAAAACCAGCGAAACCACCCCGTTTGAGATGCAAACCACGTTCCCAGGCCGCTGACCAGCACCAAAGCGCCCCCCAAGAACCCGGCCCGTCGGATGGATACCGTGCTGCGTTCGCTGACGCCGAAATAGATCATCAATCCCAGCCCAATCAGCGGCGGAATCAAAAACAGCCAGGGCTGCTGCCCGCGAAACGAAGTCCTTTGCAGCGCCGTATCGTTTGAGAAAACACCCGCCAGCACAGCCACTGTCAGGCCTATCGGCAGCAGCCATTTCCAATTCAGGCGCGGCTCAGACAGGCGCTTTGCCTCTTGTGCCAGGCGATGATGCCAGACCTGCCAGATCAATTGCTGCGGCTCAGCAACATACCACACTTCCAGCGCCTCAGCGAACAGCAGTTCCTCCCCCTTACGTCGCGCCTGTTGATACAGCAATTCCAGCCCCTCAGCATCCCCGCGTCGTCCTCCAAGCTCAGCGTGATAGTCCATCATCTCCCTCCACATCCTATGGCAACGCCAACACCGCCTGTCCCATCGCCTGCAACAACGGCCCCGGCAAAAAGCTCAACCCCACCACCAGAATGGCCAACAACACAGCCAACAACGTCAACCAACGTTGCCCCTGAACCTGTGGCGTTCCAACAGCATAAAGCCGCAAAATCACCCGCAGCGAATAATACGCCGAGAACAACGATGTCAGCACGCCCACCAACGCCAGGCCAATGTAACCGCCCTCCACCGCCACACGGAAGAGATAAAACTTGCCCCAAAAGCCAAGCGTGAGCGGAACGCCGGTATAAGAGAGCAAGAAAATTACCAACGGCACGGCCAACCAGGGATACCGAAAGCCCAAGCCAGCATACTCCTCAATCTCCAGGCCACGGCCCTCGCTCTGCTCCAGGGCCACCACCACCGCCCAAGCGCCAAAGCTCGTCAAGGCATAGGCCACGAGGTAGAACAGCATCGCCGAAACCGATTCGCCAGCCATCTTGCCCTGACCATAGGGCACAAACGCCATCAGCAAATAGCCGGCGCTTGCCACACCGGCATACGCCAATAAGCGTTTCATATTCGTCTGCGCCATTGCCAGCAAGTTGCCCACCACCATGCTCAACACCGCCAATGCCGCCACCAGAGGGGAAAGTTGTGCCGCCAGGGATGGAAAAGCCACCAAAAAGACGCGCAGCAAAGCCGCCAACCCTGCCGCCTTGACACCAACCGACATGAAGCCAGTTACCGGTGAAGGTGCGCCTTGATACACATCCGGTGACCACATATGGAACGGCACTGCCGCAACTTTGAAGGCAAACCCAACCAACAGCAAAGTCGCCCCAGCCACAAACAGCGGCACCGTTGCCGATACCCCGGCCATCGCCTCCACAATCCCTGGCAGCGAGGTATTGGCCGTTGCGCCAAAAATAAGCGCCACGCCATACAACAAGAAAGCCGAAGAGAACGTGCCCAACAAGAAATACTTCAGCGCCGCCTCTTCCGAATCCAAGCGCGGACGCGCAATACCGGTGAGAATATACAGCGGCAGCGAGAGCATCTCCAGCGCCAGGAAAACGATCAACAAGTCATTTGCCTGCGCCATCAACATCATCCCCGCCACGCTGATCATCAATAGCGGATAATACTCACCATGCTCAATCCGCAAACGGCGCAAATAGTCAAACGCCAGTGCAATCGCCACCAGACCGCTGCTCAGGAAAACAATCTCCAAAAAGACGGCAAAGCCATCGCGCACGACCATGTCCTGAAAAGCCATCAACGGCGAAAGGCCACGCTGCGCCAGGGCCAGGCCAAGCGCCAACGCCAAACCCGCCGCTGAAAGCCAGGCCGTCAACGACTTGCGTTCTTTTGGAATCCAGGCATCCACCAACAGCAACGCCAGCGCCCAAACGACTACAACCAAGGTTGGAAGGATCACAAACAGATCTTGTATGCTCATTCTCACGCTCCGCTACGGCTGCGCCGCCAACATCAACAACCGTTCGACCGCCGGAGAAATCAGGTCAAAAATCGGCTGCGGATAAATGCCAATTGCCACCACCAGCACAACAATCGGCAGCAGGGTCAACACTTCGCGGATATTCAGATCCGCCAGGCTACGATTCTCCTCATGCACCAGCGGGCCGAGGAAAACCTTTTCGAACATTTTGAGCAGATAGGCCGCCGCCAGGATGACCCCCACCGTGCCCAAACCAGCGAACCAAACGTTGCCAAGCGCCGAAGCATTGAACGCCCCGGCCAGAATATTGAATTCGCCCACAAAACCATTCAGCCCCGGCACCGCCAGCGAAGAGAGCGTCACAATCAACGCCAAAGCGGATAACACGGGCAACACCTTCCACAACCCGCCAAAAGCCGCCAGTTCGCGGGTATGTCGTCGCTCGTACAACATGCCCACAAGCAGGAACAACGCCCCCGTGCTCAGGCCATGGTTGACCATCTGCAACACCGCTCCGCTGACCGCCTGTGGCGTGAGCGCAAAGATGCCCAGCATGACAAAGCCCAGGTGACTGACCGAGGAATAGGCGACCAGTTTCTTCCAGTCCTTTTGCGCAAAGGCCACCCCCGCGCCATACAAAATTCCCACCACCGCCAGGCCGGCCATCCACGGGGCCAATTGTTGGCTAGCCTGCGGGAAGAGCGGCAAATTGAAGCGCAAAAAGCCATAGGCGCCCATCTTCAGCAACACACCGGCCAAAATTACCGAGCCCGCAGTTGGCGCTTCGACGTGCGCATCCGGCAGCCACGAATGCAATGGCCACAGCGGCACCTTGATGGCAAAGGCCAGCCCAAAAGCCAGAAAGAGCGCCGTTTGCGCACCCGCAAAAGTCGCCCGATTTTGGATCAGTGCCGGCAAATCAAAGCTACCCACCTGCAAACCGACAAACAGAATGCCCACCAACAACAAGACGGAACCGACCATGGTGTAAAGGAAGAATTTAAGCGCCGCATAAATGCGCCGTTCGCCGCCCCAAATGGCAATCAGGAAAATCATCGGCACCAGCGTAAATTCCCAGAAGATATAAAACAGCACCAGGTCGAGCGCTAAAAAGACGCCATTCATGCCCACTTCCAACAACAGGAACAGCGCCAAAAAGCCCTTCAAGCGCTCCCCCTGCACCGCCGTCCAGGTCGAAAGCAGCGCCAACGGCATCAGGAACGTCGTCAGCAACACCATCAACAAACTGATGCCATCGGCCCCCAGGTGAAAGCGCACCGCCAGCCTGCCCAGGCGCAACCAGGGCAAGCTCAATTCAGTCAAGGCGCCCTGCCGGTCAAGCAACAAAGCCCACACGGCCAGGCCAAACGTCACCAAACTCGTCAACAGCGCCACCCAGCGCAACGAACGTTCATTGCGCCCATCCAACAAAAGAAGCAGCGCCAGCCCGAATAAGGGCAAGAACGTGATGAGCACCAACGGATGAAACCATGCATTCACAGGCCGCTCCTCCTCATCGCACCCAAAGCAAATAGGCAAACATTGCCACCACGCCCACCATCACCACCAGGGCATAAGAGCGCACCAGGCCATTTTGCAGTTTGCGCAGCCAGTTCGCCGAAAGCTGCGACCCCTGCCCCAAACCATCCCCCAGGCTGTTAATCAACCCAAGGTCCACCGGCCCTGCCAACACCTGCGCCAACCACCCCAAGGGACGCAACAACACCAGGCGGTAGAATTCATCCACCCACCATTTCCGCTCAAAAGCACGGTAGAGCGGCCCAAGCGGACGTGCCAGCGCGTCCTGCTCCGTTGGAGCACGGCGGCCATACACCAACCAGGCCAGCCCCAGCCCCAGCAGCGCCACAGCCAAAGACCCAAGCGCCACGGCCCAAACAAAATGCCCTTCTTTGACGCCCACCAGGCTGTGTTCCAGCCAATGTTCCAGGCTATGCAGCCCCGGCAAGTTCAACGCGCCGCCCAAGGCAGAGAACACTGCCAACACCACCAATGGCATCGTCACCAGCGGACGGCTCTCACCCGCATGGTGCGCCGCCTTGCTGCGCGGTTCACCAAAAAAGACCAAAATCAGTTGCCGGCCCATGTAAAAAGCTGTCAGGAACGCCGCCGCCAACAACAGACCAAATACAACCGGGAAGCGTTCACTCGCTGCCACCAAGATCTCATCCTTGGAGAAGAAACCAGCCAGCGGCGCCACGCCCGCCAAAGCCAACGCCCCCACCAGATACACCGCAAAAGTCAGCGGCATGCGCTTGCGCAGCCCGCCCATCTGACGCATATCCTGTGGATCAAAAGGATCGTGTCCCTCACCAGCGTGTTCATGGCCATGTTCCAACCCAAGGATGACCGAGCCCGCCGCGAGGAAAAGCAGCGCCTTGAAGAACGCGTGAGTCACCAAGTGGAAAATCCCCGCCACCGCTGCGCCCATCCCCACAGCTGCCACCATAAAGCCCAACTGACTGATCGTGGAATAGGCCAGCACTTTCTTGATGTCATACTGCCCCAGCGCAATCGTCGCCGCAAACAGCGCCGTCAGGCCCCCTACCCAGGTCACTGCTGCCTGCGCCTGCGGCACGGGCAAGAACAGCGCCTGTGAACGCGCCACCAAATATACCCCCGCTGTCACCATCGTTGCCGCATGGATGAGCGCCGAAACCGGCGTTGGACCGGCCATCGCATCCGGCAGCCACACAAACAGCGGCAGCTGCGCCGATTTGCCGGTCACACCCAAAAGCATGAACAGCGTGATAGCCACCAACAAAGCAGGGGCTGCCTGCGCCGCCTGTGCAAAAACGCCATCAAAATCGAGGGTGCCAAACGCCCCAATCATCAAGAAAATGGCAATCAGCAAACCGAAATCGCCGACACGATTGACGATGAACGCCTTTTTTGCCGCTCGCGCATTGCCCAACCCGCCTTCACCCTTCTCAAACCAAAAGCCAATCAGCAGGTAAGAGCACAGCCCCACGCCTTCCCAGCCAACAAACAGCACCAGGAAGTTGTTGGCGCTGACCAGCAGCAACATCGCCGCCACAAACAGATTCAGGTAGATGAAAAAACGGCGAAAGCGCTGCGGGTCACCGTTATGGCGCACATCGGCGTGCATATAACCGATGGAATAGATGTGAATCAGTGTGCCAACGCCCGAGACGACCAACATCATCGTCACCGAAAGCGTGTCCACCCGGAAGCTCCAATCCACAGTCAGGCTTCCCAGGTTAAACCAGGTTGCCAGGCGGTAAATGCCGCCCTCCGGATGCTGCAAAAGCGCCAAAGCCAGCAACCCCGAAAGGACGAAAGACCCTCCCGCTGCCAGGCTTGCCACCGCGCCAATGCCCTTCTCGCCCAGCCGACGCCCCACCACCAGGTTGACCACAATCCCACCCAGCGGCAGCAGCACGGCCCAGACCACCCATGCAAGCTGTGTATCGCTCATGCTCATCCTTTCAACGCACTCATCTGATCCACATCAATGCTGTGCTTGGTGCGGAAGATTGCCACCATCAACGCCAGCCCGACTGCCACTTCTGCTGCCGCCACCGTCATCACAAAGAAGACGAACAATTGGCTGTTAATCAGCTGATAGTAAGCCGCATACGCCACAAAGACCAGGTTGGCCGCATTGAACATCAACTCCAGCGACATGAAGATGACGATGGCATTGCGCCGAACCAAGACGCCCACCGCCCCCAGGGCAAATAAAATCACCGACAAAGCCAGATAGTACGTAATCGTCATGGTTCCTCCATCCTTCACGATCGCTGTTTTTCTTGACGGGTAAGCAAAATGGCACCCACCAAGGCTGAAAGCAAAATGACCGATGTAATCTCAAACGGCAGCTGATACTGTTCAAACAGCGCCAGCCCAACAGCTACCGGACTGCCAAAATCCGCTGTCAGCGCCGGCATGCCCGCCAGATTGCTGCCACGATAGGCCACATAGAGCCCCACCTCCGCCAGAAAAACCAGCGCCACCAACGCCGCCACCCAACGCTGCCGCCCTGAGCGTGCCGTATCCGGCAGCTTTTCGGCGCCCAGCAACATGATGACGAACAGGAACAGAATCATGATCGCTCCAGCATAGACGGTGATCTGCGTCAGGGCAATAAACGGTGCGCCCAAGATGAGGTACAGCAGCGCAACGGTCGCAAAATTCAACACCAGGAACAACGCCGCATACACCGCATTTCGGCTGAACAACATCCCAAGCGCAGAACCGACCACTACCAACGCCAAAACCGCAAATAAAATCACACTCCCCAAAGCCATCTTCCCTCCTATTCTGGGTCTTTCATCACCGGCACCGCCCGGTCAAACAGGCCCGGCTCGGTCACCTGTGGGGTTGGTTTCCCGCCCTCTGGGACAGGCTCAATCAACATCTCTTTGGTGTAAATGGAAGCAGAACGCTCCGTGAACGCCAGTTCATAATCATGCCCCAGCACAATCGCCTCGGTGGGACAGGCATCTTCGCAAAAGCCACAGTAAATGCACCGCATCAGGTTGATTTCATACGTGCTGGCATAACGCTCGCCGGGGGAATAGCGTTCAGCATCCGTGTTTTGTGCCGCCTCAACAAAGATTGCATCCGCCGGACAAGCCGCCGCACACAAAGCACAGCCAATGCACTTCTCCAGGCCATTGTCATACCGCTTGAGCACATGGCGGCCCTTGAAGCGCTGCCGCACAGGGCGTTTTTGCTCCGGATATTGAATCGTCACCGGCTTATCGAACATCTCACGAAACGTCGTCAACAGACCCTTAAGCATTGCGCCTCCTTTTTCTATGCACTGGTCAGCACAAGCACCACTGCCGTCACCATCACATTCAACAGCGAAACCGGCAAAAGCACCTTCCAACCCAGCGCCATCAGCTTATCATAGCGAATGCGCGGCAAGGTCGCGCGCACCCAAATCATCACGAACAACCAAACAAACACCTTGGCGAACAGCCACACCGGCCCAAGCCAGGGCAATTGCGCCACAAACGGCCCCTGATAGCCACCCAAGAAAAGCGATGCGCCAATCATTGCCACCGCAATCATTTTGATGTATTCCGCCATGAAAAACAGAGCGAACTTCATGCCCGAATATTCGGTGTGATAACCAGCGGTCAGCTCCTGCTCAGCCTCGGGCATATCAAACGGTGCCCGGTTGACCTCGGCCAGGCTGGCAACAAAGTAAATGAGAAAACCCGCAGGCTGAATGAACACGTACCACAGCCCCTGCTGCGCTGCAACAATGTCGCTCATGCTCAACGATCCCGCCAACATCACCGGCCCAATGAAAGCCAGCCCCAGCGCCAGCTCATAGCTAACCATCTGTGCCGTTGCGCGCAACCCGCCCATCGCCGCATACTTGTTGTTCGAAGACCAGCCCGCCAGCGTGATGCCGTACACTGAAATCGAGGTAACTGCCATGATGTACAACACCGCCACATTGATATCGGTGATGCGCAGTGCAATCTCACGCCCACCGATCGTCACACTCGTGCCCCAGGGGATCACCGCTGTGACAATCAGAGCCGGAATGACCGTGATAATCGGCGCAAGGACGAAAATGCGCTTATCCGCCCCCGCAGGAATGAGCTCCTCTTTGAAGATCAGCTTAATCCCATCCGCCACCGGCTGCAACAACCCAAACGGGCCAGCCCGGTTGGGGCCAATGCGTGCCTGCATACGCGCCAACACCTTGCGCTCCAGCAAAGTTGTGTAAGCAAACCCACCGGTCATCACCAGAATCAGGATGATGCCCTTAATCAGCCATTCCCAAAATAAAGCAGCCGTCATAGTTTCTCCTTAAACCAATACCGTTTTGGGACATATTGCAACACGATATCTTCTAAGACTTCTAAATTGTGTAAGTTAATAAAATAATGACAATGCTCCACCAAACGTTGAAAATCTCGCTTTCTTGCCAGCCAACCGCCTCCATCAACAAAATTAATAAAAACGCGCTTCTCTCCATAGCGGCTATTACTCCGTTCTACGCGTTCATAAGCCGCAAGCATATCGCGCGCTTTGGTAGATTGCCCACTGCTAGTTGTCTCCTGAAAAGAGCTCATCACAATTACCCAAGGATCATCTAAGCTTGGAATGGCAAAATCTATATTAGTGTCTACCATGCGGGATTTTCCTTTCTGATACGGAATGCCATAACGCAGCGTTACACCCTTGAGAACCTCCTCAATCCTAGCCTCAATTCGATATCCCTTAAGTCCAGCGTAAGTACCTATCAAAGATTTTTTATAACGCACCTGTCTAGCAATTGCCGAACTGGTACAAATTTCGGAGTAGTTCAGCATTTCCAAATAATAACGCGGAATATAAGCCTGCAAAGTAACATCGTGTTTGCCACTTAACAACAGACGAGCAATTATCTGGGCGAATTGAGCATCGCGCCGTAATTGTGTCTTGATGCGGTCAATCCCCCACTCTACATCAAATTCTCCTTCCACCCAACCAATTCGGCGCAATAAAGTCACAATACGCAAGAACTTTTCTTCCGAAAGCTCAATATCTTTTAGAACAACATCCAATCCCAATTGATTTTGCACCAAGAAACTCTGTAATGTTTCAACACTTAACCCCAATGAAGATTGAGCATCCAGCCAATTTCCAACGGCCAACAAAGCCGCTACTTGAGCATCGATCTCCTCCTCCAAAGATTCATCAACCAAGAAAACCGTTGTTGTTTGCCAAGCTTGTTGAAATGATAGTTTAGGAATCATGTCGAATCTCCAGTTTTGCGGCTTTAAGGGCCTTTCCCCAATTAGGAAACACTTCTTGAAACGCTTGCAAATCATATGCACTTAATCGCTCCACATCCTGTGGGGTTGGCAAACGGCCCAATTCCTGCGCTATTCGTCTTAAATCTTCCTGCAATGCTCGCTTAGAATAAATTGAGCGTGGACGAGGCAAAGAATGACGCTCAACATAGCCCTGTTTTTGCACATCTATCAGCTTTTTGCGCATAATTTCAACATATTGAGCGTCCAAATCAATGGCCACATAGCGTCGTCCCAA
>JAIWNK010000141.1 GCA_020216845.1 Anaerolinea sp.
ACGCGCAGAGACAACAGCCGTAGTCCCAGTACCAGCCAATGCATCCAACACCACATCGCCTGGATTACTGGAAGTCAAAATAATTCGTTCAAGGAGCTTATCCGGCAATTGACACGGATGATAATCCCGGTCACGACGATGCTTTAAGCGATGAATATCCGACCAGATATCTGTCAAAAGCTCTTTGTCATCATCACCTTGTTGTTTTCTGTGACGTATACAAGAAGCTCGTAAGCAATAATTTCGTTCTTCTATCCACTTTAAATCAGCTTGTCCTCCATTAAAAGTGAAATCAGTTGGGTGTTTCGTATAAAACAACAAACTATAATGCGCTGGCATCAATTGGCCGCGCGGTTCGGAGAGAGCGTCCCAAACTATCCAGTTTTGAAAATACAAATATTGATTAAGAAAATCAGCATGATACATACTCCAACGCGGTAAGTTCAAGACATACAGAGAACCACTTGGTTTAAGAATGCGCACATATTCCTTAAGCCAAGCATTGCACCACTCAATATACTCACTCCAGTTCAACTCATCATCATACGTTGAATACTGTTTATCTAGATTATAGGGCGGGTCAGCAAAAACCAAATCCACAGAGCAATCTGGATATTGCCTCAAAATTTGCAATGCATCTCCCTGATACACCACATTCCACAAGTTATCATAATCAACAGACTTTAGAGCAGAGCTATTTACTTGCAAAGTTGGTAAATAAGGTTGGCGTGGTTGAGAAATTTTCAACTCATCCATTGAATAGACCTCAGCAGGCAACAACAAACCTTGTTTATCTTCACCCACCAAACGCACAAGGACTTCCCAAACGGAATAAGGAAAACCAGTCTGTTGATTTAAGCCACGCCAAACATCAGAAATTGCTACACCATCAGGATTCATGAGATGTGATTTTCCGCCCCAATCCCGCAAAGACTTACCACAAGCTCTGCAAACACGATGCGCAAAACGAACTTTGTTTAAACGGAAGGAATTTCCTTTGTGGAATAATAAAACAGCCATATGAGCCGTAGGATAACCTGTTGGACGCTCCTGAAACTTTCCCTCAACAGCAATCCAATAACGGAAATGCAAACGGCCATCCAGGTAAACGCCTATTTTGGGTAGGTACTCTGGGCTACCGTGAATAAATAACAAACCGCCGACTCTCAAGACCCGAATACACTCATCCAACACAACTTGGATTTCCTGATTCGAGAATTTCCTCTGTAACAAACCTATTGATAAAATAATATAATCCTGGCTACCAGCATTCAGGTTTCGTAAAAAAAGCAAAATATCTGCCTGTGCAACACATTGCAAATGAGCAAAGTCCCCTATAGAAACAGACGAGGCTGAATGTTTTGTATCTAACATAGAAAACCTCACACCACGCTGCGCGGCAGGAACGCCGCCTCAACCGGCAAGTTTTCATCCAGGCGCACCTCCAGCTCACAAGTGCGGCCATTCAGTTCCACAGCCACGCGCTGCCCCTCAACCAGGCCTTGCGCCGCCGCCAGCGTCGGGTGCAGCCACAGCGCCGCCGCTGCCATCCGCCCCGCCAGCAAGGGCGAAAGCCGCAACAGCGCCCCGCGGTCATACAAGCGATTGATCGGCAAAATGCGCAAAGCACCTTCTTTGGAAGCATTGGCAGCTGCCACAAGGCGCGGCAGGGGCGGCAGGGCCAACGGCAACAAAGCCAGGGTTTGCCCCATACCCTGCGTATTCTGATAGCTTGTCCCGCCGTAATACAAGTCGCGCCGGTCGATCTTCGGCCATTGCTCGGTCACCTCTGCCAGGCGCTGATAGCTCAACCCAGCAAAAGCAGCATGGCGCTGTGCCATTTGCTGAAAGACCAGCGACGCCGCCCTTGCCTCCAATGCCAGCCCCAGGCGCTGACCAACTTGCGCCGCAATCACAAAATCGGGGCGCGGGCCCGGCAGCGCCGGAATATTCGCCGGATAAAACCGCTGCACCCGCCGCTCACCGGAAGTGAAACTCCCTTCCCGCTCGGTATAAGCCTGTACCGGCAAGACAACATCGGCCCGGCGAGCCGTCTCGGTCAGGAACAATTCCTGCACCACCACAAATCCAGCCTCGTCCAATGCCTCAGCCAAGATAGCGCTATCGCCAGCCGGGTCTGCTGCTGCCACATACACAGCTCCGCTGCTGCGCAGGGTGTTGGCCAATTCCGCCGTCGGACGGAAGCCCAATTCCCAGGCGCCCTGCGTGTTACCATGTGGCCAAACCGCCACCAGGCCATTGTTGGGCCGACCAACATATCCGCTCAGCACATGCGCAGCCACCTGCGCCAAAGCTGCTGTGCCTTCTAACCCCAGCCCATCACTGCCATAGAAAATGATTACATTCTCAGCTTGCGCAAACGCGTGTAAGGCAGCGCTCCAGGCCGGGTCTTCAAGCGCCTGCCCAGGCAAAAAGTTCGCCAAAGCCTGCGCCTCGCTGCCATAGGCATAGCGCAGCACATGCTGCGCGTCCTTATCCAGGCGTGTGGGACGGCCATTCAGCACAATCAGCGTCGCCCCGCGGCGGGCCGCCTGACGCACGCGCAACCACCACAACGGTGCTTCTTCGTGCAAATCGCTTGCCACAACCAAAATGGCGGTGCCTTTGCCCACCTCGCCCAGGTTCGAGCCAGGTGCCAGGCCGACCTGTTGCACCAGGTCGCCCCCGGCCATTTCGCCATACAGCACAGCTTGCCCGGCCAAGGCCTGAGTCAATTGCGCCAGGTTGAACAAATCCTCATTCGCCAAACGTCCGCCGACCAGCGTCGTCAACGTCACACCTTGCAACTTTTCCGCCACCAGTGAGAGCGCCTCATCCCAACTGACAGCGGTCAATTCGCCATCTTTGCGCACCAAAGGCTGCAACAAGCGCTGTTCATTCTCGGTGTAATGGTGAACGAAACGGCCCTTGTCACAAATCCAAATCTCGTTCACCGCCTCGTTCTGACGCGGCATGATGCGCTTGATCACCGTCCGGCCACTGGAACGTGCCTCACGGCGCACATCCATCGTCAGGTTACAGCCCACCGGACAATGCGTGCAAATCGAAGCGGCGTGATTCAGCTCCCAAGGGCGCGCCCCAAAGCGAAAATCGGCCGTCGTCAGCGCCCCCACCGGACAAATATCGGTCGTGTTGCCAGAAAAAATTGAGTCAAAGCCCGGCTCGGAGAGGGTCACAATCTCCAACGAACGCCCGCGTTGATAAAAGCCAATCACCGGGTCATCCACCACCTCGCGCTGAAAGCGCGTGCAGCGTGCACACTGAATGCAGCGTTCGCGGTCGAGGAAAATCAGCTCGCCCAACGGCACATGCTTTTCCAGGTGCATCTTATCATCAATCAAAAAGCGACTTTGCCCCGGCCCATAGCCCATCGTCAGGTTTTGCAGCGGACATTCGCCGCCCTTGTCGCAAATTGGGCAATCCAACGGGTGCGACGTGAGCAGCAATTCCACCACCTCGCGGTGCGCATCTTTCACCTTCTGCGTTTCGGTGCGCACCACCAGGCCATCCGCAACCGGCAAGGTGCAAGCCGTCTCCAATTTGGGCGCAAAAGCGATTTTTGGCGTTCCATCCGCCTCCAACACCGGCGCATTGGTTGTGCGGTCAATCACCGGGCGACCGACCTCTATCAAACACATGCGGCACATGCCCACCGGCTCCATCTTGGGGTGATAGCAAAAAACGGGAATGTGAATCCCGGCACGCATCGCCGCGTTGATTACCAATGTGCCTTCTGGGGCCTGAATCTGCTGCCCATCAATCGTCAGGTTAACCATTTTTACAGGCATGAACGCTCACCTCTCAGCGAATTCTTCGGGAAACAATTGCATGGCCGTCGTCACCGCCATGGTAGAAAACTCACCCAAGGCACACAGACACTTGCCCTGCATCTGCCTTGCCACAGCCAGCAACAGCTCAGCGTCACCGGCTTGTGCCTTGCCCGGCAGCACCAGACGCTCAGTCAGGTGTGACATCCAATACGTCCCTTCACGGCAAGGGGTGCATTTGCCACACGACTCGTGCTTGAAGAAATGCACCGTCTTGTTCAGCAGCCACTTCAGGTCCACGCTGTCATCCAGCACAATCACCGAGGCTGAACCCAATTGTGAGCCAAGCGCCGCCACCGATTCATAATCCATCGGCGTATCCAACACACGGTCATCGACGCGCAACAAGCTCGAAGACGCCCCCGCCGGCATGATGGCCTTCAACCGCCGCCCCTCAAGCGCCCCCCCGCCCAGCTCTTCAATCAAGTGCCGGAAGGTGCTGCCAAGCGGCAATTCGTAATTGCCCGGGCGGCGCACACACCCCGACAGGCTAAAAATCTTCACCCCAGGGCTTTTCTCCGTTCCCAAGCTGCGATACCAGCCCGCGCCATTGGCCAAAATGGGCGGCAAATTGGTCAACGTCTCAACATTGTTGATGACCGTCGGGCGGTTATACAGCCCAGCTACCGCCGGGAACGGCGGGCGCAGACGCGGCTGCCCCAGCTTGCCCTCGATCGATTCGAGCAAGGCCGTCTCCTCACCGCAAATGTAAGCCCCCGCGCCCATATGCACCACCAGGCGCAAGGAATAGCCTGTGCCAAGGATATTCTCGCCCAGCAAACCAGCGCGTTCCAACGTTGCAATACAACGCTCCAACTGTTTGCCAATTTGCCAAAATTCGCCGCGCAGATACACAAACGAGAGATTCGCCTGCACCGCATAGGAGGCAATCATCAACCCTTCCAAAAACTGGAAGGGATTGTTCTCCAAAATCTCGCGGTCTTTGAACGTTCCCGGCTCCGACTCATCGCCATTGGCAACCACGTAATGCGGCCAAAGCGTATTCGGCAAGAAGCTCCACTTCATCCCAGTCGGGAATCCAGCCCCGCCACGCCCGCGCAGCCCCGAAGTCTTGACCTCGTTCAGCACATCCGCCGGTTGCATCTCGGTCAACACCTTGCGAAACGCGCCAAACCCGCCATTGGCCTGATACACCTCCAGCCGATTCAGGTTGGGAATCTGACGATGCCGCAGCAACACATATTCACTCATGCTGACCTCCTGCCGCACGGCGGCGCAGCTCCGCAATGGTCTCCGTTGCAGATTCAACCGTCTGATCCTCGTGATAGGTAATCTCACCATCGCCCTGCACCTGGAACATCGGCGCATGGTGACATCCCGCCAGGCAAGTCACCTCTTCAATGACCAACGAACCATCCGCGGTCGGCTCCCCCACCCGCACACCGATATTCTCGCACAAACGCTTGAGAAATTCATCCGCCCCGCGCAAGGCACAGGGCAAATCGGTGCAAACCTGCACGCGGAAGCGTGGCCCAGAATCATGATAGAGCGTGTAAAAACCGACGATTGAACCGACTTCGGTAATTTCCATACCTGTCAATTCGCCAATTTCGGCCATATCCTTCACCGTAATCACACCCCGCTCGCGTTGCGCAAGGTAAAGCAATGGCATCACCGCCGAACGCTTCTGCTCTTGCGGGTAGCGCGCCAGAATCGCCTTCACTTCATCAGGATATCGTTCAAGTAACGCGTTCACCGGTCTGCATCTCCCAAAACAATGTCAATACTGCCAATCACACCCACCGCATCGGCAACAAAACGCCCACGCGTCATCAACGGCAAGGCCTGCAAATTGGCAAAAGTTGGCGTATTGAAGTGCACCCGATAGGGCTTTGGGCCACCATCGCTTTCCAAATACACCCCCAATTCGCCACGCGGCGATTCGGTTGCAGCATAAACCGCACCCTTAGGAGCAGAAAAGCCCTCTGTCCACAGCTTGAAGTGATGGATGAGCGCCTCCATGCTGACGCCCAATTCACTGCGCGGCGGCGGCACGAACTTGCGGTTGTTGCTGCGCACCGGCCCATAGGGCAGACGGTTAATTGCCTGCTCAATAATCTTGAGCGACTCGCGCATCTCTTGCACCCGCACCAAATAGCGCGCATAAATATCACCGGCAGTCTGTGTTGGCACATCAAATTCAAACTGCTCATAACCGGAGTAGGGCCGCGCTTTGCGCACATCAAAAGGCACACCGCTACCACGCAGCACCGGCCCGGTGAGCCCCCAACGCAAACAATCTTGCGCCGAAATCACGCCAATGCCCTGTGTGCGCTCCAGGAATAGCTCATTTTTGGTCAGCAACGCCTCATATTCATCCAGGCGGCGCGGCATCAGTGCCAAAAAATTGCGCACCGCACCTTCAAACTCAACCGGCACATCGCGCCACAGCCCACCCGGACGCACATAGGTTGTCATCATCCGTTGACCAGAGCACATCTCAAAAATGTCGAGAATGACTTCGCGTTCGCGCATCCCATACAAAAAGACCGACATCGCTGCCAGGTCAAGCGCCGAGGTGCCCAACCAAATCAGATGCGATGAGATGCGCTGCAACTCCGCCAACAACACTCGCACTGTCTGAGCGCGGGGGGGCACGTCCAGGTCTAATAATTTCTCCACCGCCAGGCAATAGGCCAGGTTATTGCCAATTGGGTTGAGATAATCCAACCGGTCCGTCATCACTTCGGCCTTCTGATATGTTTTGGCCTCCATGTTCTTTTCAACACCGGTATGCAAAAAGCCAATATCCGGGATGCAATTGACAATGATCTCCCCATCCAATTCCATCAACAGGCGCAAAACCCCATGCGTGGAGGGATGCTGTGGGCCCATGTTGAGCAGCATCGTCTCCCCCGTCAGCACCCGTTCACTGACCAGATGGCGTAATTCATCTACCGAAACTTCACGAATATCCGTCATGGTTCACTCCCGTGCATACGGCTTGCGAAGGTCAATCTCTTCGAAGTTGAAGGTGAACTGCACCTCTTCATAGCCAAGCGGATAGTCTTTGCGCAACGGATGCCCTTGCCAATCGGCAGGCATCAGAATTCGGCGCAGATCCGAATGGCCATCGAAGCGGATGCCAAACATATCCCACAGCTCGCGCTCTTTCCAATTCGCGTTGGGGTAAACCGTCTCCGCTGTCGGCAGGTGCGGAGCGTTGCCATCCAACGGCGTGCGCAGGCGCAACAAGCGGTTGTCGCGCAAGCTATAGAGCTGATAGATGACATGAAAACGCGGCGACTGCTCAGGGCCATAGTCTACCGCCGTTTCATCCAATAGCATTTCAAAGCCAAACTCATCGCGCGCCGCCTGCAGCGCTGCGATGATCTGCTCCGCTGCAATCAACAGCGTCCACTCACCACGGAATTCCTGCACCTGTGCACCAAAACGCTGCTCAAAACTCGCCAAACATGCCTTCAGTTGCTCATCCACACGGGCCTCCTGTTCCAGTTCGTCACGAACGCTGTGTTAATTTTTCTTTGCGCACCTTCTCGTGCAGGGTGACAATGCCATGAATCAACCCTTCGGGGCGCGGCGGACAACCAGCAACATACACGTCCACCGGCACAACCTCATCTACCCCCTGCACAATGGCATAATTATTGAACACACCCCCACACGAAGCACAATCGCCCATTGCAATCACCCACTTAGGGTCGGGCATCTGATCATACAGTTGCCGCACCACCGGGGCCATCTTGCGGCTCACCCGCCCAGCAACAATCATCAAGTCCGATTGGCGCGGGCTAGCGCGCATCAATTCCATTCCAAAGCGACTCATATCATAATTGGCTGCTTGCGCCGACATCATCTCAATCGCACAACAGGCCAGGCCAAACAACATCGGCCACATCGAATTGGTGCGCGACCAATTGACCACATCTTCAAGCCGCGCTGTCACGATGCCCATGTTGCCAAGTTTTTGCTCTATTCCCATTCCAAAGCTCCTTTCTTCCAGGCATACACAAACCCCACCGTCAAAATCCCCAGAAAAATCAACATTTCCACCAACCCCAGAACCCCCAAACGGCGCATCACCACTGCCCAAGGAATTAAAAACACGATTTCGACATCAAACAGGATGAACAAAACCGCGATCAAGTAATAGCGCACCGACATCCGCCGCATCCCCACCCCATACGGCACCATACCCGACTCATACGGCGCTGACTTGCGTGAAGTTGGACGGCGCGGGCCAAACAAATTGCCTAACAGCACCACCAAAATTCCTAACCCCGTTGCCAAAGTCAGCATGATCAACAAAGGATAATAGGCTTGCAGCATGGGTCACCTCTTATAATTGAAACACCACACACTCAGTCTGATTTACAAAATAAGTATATCACAACATGCATTCGCCGCACTTGCGGCGCATAGAGTTTTAAAAATCCGTTATAATGGCAAGAATGAACACCACAAGATTCATCCCCCTTGCTTTCTGTCTTGCGCTTATCTTCAGCGCCTGTTCTGCCACTGCACAAAACAATTCGACGCCCACCCCACTGCCTAGCCCAACGCTCATCCCCACCCCAAGCAGCACGCCTATTCCGCTTGCGGCGCGCGTCAATGGCGAAGGGATTTTGCTGGCAGACTATCAGACTGAATTGCAGCGCCTGCAAGCCGCTCAAACAGAGCTTGGTCTTTCGCTTTCTGCCGAAGAACAGCGACAAAAAGTGCTGGATTACCTCATTGAAGAAGCGTTGCTTGCCCAAGCCGCAGAAAAGAACGGCCTGACAGCCGACGAAGCAGCTGTAAACGCCGAATTTGAACGCCTGGCCGCTGCCCAAGGTGGCGCTGCCGCCCTAGATGCCTGGATTGTTCGCAATGGTTACACCCGTGAGAGCTTCCGCAGCGCATTGCAGCGCTCCCTCAGCGCTGCTGCCCAGCGCGACGCCATTGCCGAATCCGTCCCAACCACTGCTGAACAGGTGCACGCCCGTCAGATTATGCTGTTGGATCTCGGCAAGGCCACCCTGGTGCGCAACAACCTGTTGACGGGCAGCGACTTTCTCACCCAAGCCTTGTATTACGACCCCGTCACCGGCGGAGACCTGAGTTGGTTTCCACGCGGCTACCTGACCGTGCCGGAAATTGAAGAAGCTGCTTTTGCCCTCGAACCCGGCCAATTCAGCGAGGTCATCCAAACCCGCCTGGGCTATCACATTCTCTACATTGAAGACCGAGACCCGCAACGCCCCCTTTCCCTGGATGCACGGCGCGTCTTGCAGGCCAAGGCGCTGCAAGAGTGGCTGAAAGCGCAACGTGCCAACAGCACCATCGAGATTCTCATTCCCTGAAGCTTATGCCCGCAAGAAGAACGACTTCTGCGCAAGATGACTCACTTTGGGATGGCCTCAGCGTCCTCAGCCTGGTCTTGATGTTGGGGTTGCTGGTCGTTTTTGGCTTAATTTACCTCAACCCCCACACACAGCTCAACCCCTTGCCCCCGCCAACCCTGCCGCCGACCATTGTCTTGCCAAGCGCTACGCCCATCCTTGCCACACAGCCGCCTAGCCCCACACCGCCACCCAGCGCCACCCCAAGCCCAACCGCCACCATCACCCCCACGCCCACCCCGTTGCCAACGATTGTTCAAGGCACCGCCTTTCAGGTCTCGGCAGAGCCAACCGCCACCGCCACACGGCCCAGCAGCGCCTATCCCTACACGCTACAAGGCGAGCCCGCAGCAATCCGCGGCGACCTCTATCACCCGCAAGAAGGCTGCAACTGGCAAGGCGTGGCCGGGCAGGTTTTCAACCTGCGCGGTGCACCGGTTTTATACGTTGGCGTCCAATTCGGCGGGCGCATTGGCAACCGTTACTATTCTGAGACCGTCCTGACCGGCTATGCCCCAGACTACGTCCCCTATGGCTACGAATTCAAATTGGGCGAACAACCCACCGCCTCCAACGGCACGTTGTGGGTCCGTCTTGTGGACCAACAAGGCCTGCCCCTATCCGATAAAGTCTTCCTGACCACTTATAGCGACTGTGATCACAACTTGTTGTTGGTCAACTTCAAGCAAACCCGCTAAAAAAATGGGCTGACGGGGCCAATCTCCCCGTCAGCCTTCTGGAGGAAAAACGACAAACTACCCCTTGAGAGCACCGGCCATCATGCCCCTC